>JBKJSI010000608.1:0-7375 GCA_046595915.1 Pirellulaceae bacterium | reverse complement strand
ACGCCGCTGAAGGTGAATCCATAGACGGTGATTTTGAAGTTCAGCAAGTTGTCGACCCAATTGCTTTCCAGCTTGCTGACCTGATCTTTGTATTGCGCTGCGACCTGGTCGGCGAATTTGGTAAGGCGATTGACGGCTGCCTCACGACCTAGGGCGTGGGGTGTCTTCACTTGAAAGGAGGGCAATGAACGTACCTCGTGTTTTGCGAGTTTAGCGGTCCTTATCGTTATCTTTGTACGTCCTGCGGTCGCGGGGATGCCAGAGGGGCAATCCGCGTTCAAGCCTCTTGGCGAGCACGGCGATTTTCTCCTCCGTGCCGGGCATCGCTTCGGTGGAGTCATATTCGCCCCGAGAACTGGTCTCCGGGTCGAAGTCCCAATGGCCAAGCTTGATCGCTTCCAGTACGGAAGTTGGCACGCCGTCGCTCCTTGTATGGGGATCCCTGGCGCTGCCTGCGACCTCCATGATCTAGGGCTGGCTCGTGCATCCGTACCTTGGCGAGACGGGCAATGGGGACGTGAGTTGCTCCCGCCAAGTGATTTGCGCCGCGCGGATGAATATCTTTCTGGCGCGGGCCCATGTCAAGCAGATTCTTCATGCGAAATTAACGCGGCCAAAATTCGCTCAGGGCGACGCTTGCATTGCACTTTGATTTGTTCTAAAAGCGCGCTCGATCGCCTCCCGAAAAGCGGCGACCTTTTCGGCGCGCACTTGGCCCATCCGGTTTGTGTCGCACGCCGCCCCACGGATGCCAACAATATCGGGCCGGAAAAGAGCGATCATTTTGGCGTGCTCGATTTTGAGTGAACCCGCAACGGCGAACTTAGCACCGCCCGCATGCACTTCATCGCGCAACTTTAAGAGCACTGCCGGCGACTTAAAATCGAATAGCGATTGACTCGACTTGGAGAAGGTATCCAGGAGAAAGATGGAGAAAGTAGAACGAAGCTCAAGGGCAATCTGTCGCGGCGAAATCGTCTTCGCAACTTGATAGTCGGCATACGCGGCGACGACAAGCTGCGAATAGCCGCCAATCCATTTTCCAGCCCGCACCCATCGCGTACGCAAGTCGGTAGGATTCTCGAACTGCGACGCGCCAAACTTCAACCAGCCATATTCTTTCAATGAAACCGTCGGTGGATTGAAGGCAGCCTCACGCAATTCTCCCAAGGCAGCGCTGAGCGGTTTTCGTCTAGCGACTGCAATGGCAATTTCCTGCAAAGTCTCCAGGTCGGCTGCGCCAAGCGGCCCGCGGGAAGGTTCCTTCACATCGATAATGTCAGCCCCGCCCTCAATGGCGGAATTCGCTTCCTCGGCATTTCGAACGCTAACCAGCAAAAGCGGCTGATGCGATGTCATATCACGTTCGCTTTCTGAGCTTTCTGCGATTCGACAAGCCGCCTATTGAGCTGTCGCAACAGATCGGGGCCGATCGGTTCGCACCAGGTTCCTCGGAGAGTGATATAACCCTCGCACCAATGGGCGAACTTGGGCGCCACATCGCGGTGATGCCATTCCTTGGCCGACTCAGCCAGACGAACAATGATCGCGGAGGCTTCGAGTTCCTTGCCATTTCGATCCTTGAGAAGCGCATCGCCTTGGCCGGTGAAGAAGCACTCGACGACTTTGAGCGGAATCGAGATGGGATGCGTCCCATCCGTAAAGAGCAACAGCTGGTCGTTTTGCCGCGCAAGGACGGGTAGTTTAGATCGCCAGATGAGAACGCAGGCGAGCAATAGGCCCGCCAAGATGAAAATGGGGCCTGCCGCCGTTAGCCAGATGGAGGTATTGCTGGAGATGGCCCACCAAATCCACGCGACTCCGAGCGCCGAAAGCAAAGCCGGTGCAACGAGGGCGGTCAGGAATGGCCTGGAATTGGTTCGAAGCCAAATCTCCATGGGGGCAGCGCCTCGCGGGTGGAAAGGAAAGAGGAAATGGGCCGTTCAAAATGGCAATGTAACGCGAAAACTGCATTTTGGGCACAAGATCGCTCGATGTCGGAGCGGTATTTACTTGCGGTCGGCTAGTCAGCGTGCCATCCATGAGATAGGTTTTGGCACGGCGGAAACGGGGTTTCTATTCGGCGCGGAAGAGACGTATAGGCTCGGAAATCGTGCAGTTTGACCATATCAAAACTGAGGATCACCTCAGACGATTCTGCGAAGAGATGAGCTCCGCGGCCTGTGTCGCGTTTGACACGGAATTTGTGTCGGAGGATAGCTATCGCCCCGACCTTTGCTTGATCCAGGTCGCGGTAGCAGGCCGGTTGGCGGTCATCGATACCAAGTCGATCGATGATGTTTCGGTCTTTTGGAATTGGATTGTCAGTCCTGGGCATGAAACGCTCGTCCACTCCGGGCGCGAGGAACTTCGGTTTTGCTGGTGGGCGACCGGCGCCAAACCGATTGAGCTATTCGATACTCAAATTGCGGCGGCGCTGATTGGACTTGAGTATCCGGCGGCTTATTCGACGCTCATCAGTCGGCTGCTCGACAAAACGCTTTCGAAAGATGAGACCCGCACCGATTGGCGAAAGCGGCCTTTGAGCCAGCGCCAGATTGAATATGCGCTGCTGGATGTGGCTTATCTGGAACCCGTGCGAGACCATTTGGCGAAGAAGCTTGACAAGCTAGATCGGCGCAGCTGGCTGACGACCGAAATGGAATCATGGCAGTCGGAAGTGATCGCCGCCGAATCGAGTGAGCGTTGGCGGCGAGTTTCGGGCATCTCGGGCCTTTCCACGCGCAGCCTGGCAGTCGTGCGGGCGCTCTGGGGATGGCGCGAAGAAGAGGCCGAGCGAAGAAACATCCCAGCGCGACGGATGTTGCGCGACGATTTGATCATCGAACTTGCCAAACGCCAGACGGCGGATCCGAAACGGATTGCGGCGATTCGAGGGCTCGAATTTGGGCATTGGCAAAAACACATGCCCAAGATCGCCGCTGCAATTGATGAAGCGATGAACTTGCCCGATGAGGAATGCCCAAAACCCTCACGCGGGAATAGCTACCAGCAACTCAGTTTACTGGGGCAATTCATTTCGACGGCGCTGGGAAGCATCTGCCGGGAAGCCAAAGTGGCGCCGAGTATGGTGGGAACGGTGCAAGATATTCGAGAGCTCTTGGCGGATCGGCTTGGCATGCGGTCGAAGAGTGAGCCGCCTCCCGCACTCGCTCAAGGCTGGCGAGCCGAAGTCGTGGGTACTGTGGTTGATGAATTGTTAAAGGGACGACTGGCGGTTCGAATTGCCGATCCGCTCAGTGATGAGCCGCTCGCTTTCGAGAGGTTGTCGCCGGAATAGTCGAAAAGCCGCGAGGTTTAAAAGATGGCCGAACTCAAAACCCAGAAGAACAATGCTTCGGTATCGAAATATCTCGATAAGGCCGCTGCCAGCGAAGAGATTCGGGCCGATTGCGAGCGAATTATCGCCATGATGTCGAAGGCGACCAAAGCGGAGCCCATGATGTGGGGCAACTCGATCGTTGGCTTTGGGAGCTTTGTTTACCGGTATCAAAACGGGAAGGCGCTCGATTGGATGCTGTGCGGCTTTTCACCGCGTAAGGCCAATATTTCGCTTTACCTGTTTGGGCATTTCCCCGGCTTTAACGAAATGCTGGCCGCAATGGGAAAACATTCGTGCGGAAAGGGGTGCCTTTATGTGAAGCGACTTGCGGATATCGACGAGAAAATTCTACAGAAGTTGATCACCGAGTCGGTGAGGTACACGAAGAAACGCGGGAGCGCCGATCGCGAGGCGGCAAAGGCGGAGGGAAGGGCGAAACGAGCAGCGAAGAAAAAAGCATGAAACGCCGCCCAAATGGGAATCAAGAATCCCACGAGGCGCCATTCGCTGAAATCGCCTACTCCTTCGCCATTGTTACCTTAACAAACTTCTGGGCGGTTTCCCATTTTTTTGCGGCGGCTTCGAAATCGGCCGGCATTGCCTTTACTGTTGCGGGCGTTTCGACTCGAGCTTTTGTTTTTACTGCCGGGTTGAGCGGTATCTGAGCGCCACCACCTTTGGCGAGCCTCTCTTCGACGGCTGGCGAAAGCAAGTAATCAACCAGTTTTTTAGCTTGCTGGGGATGTGGACAGCCTTTGATAATGGCCACGGTATTGGGAATGAACAGCGTGCCGAGTTGTTTCTCTTCGCGATCGGGGTAGACAATCACCACCGGTGATCCCTTTTCCACCTCGATCATCGCATCATCAGTATCCGTAAGTCCAAATGCGACCTGACCGCTCGAGACCGCAAGGGCGACTTGCTTGTTGCCGCCGAGCACCTGAATCTCATTTTCCACGAGGGAAGTGAGTAGAGAGATCGCCCTTTCGTCGCCGAGCGTCGCGAAAAGACATGCAACGTGCGTCGCCGTGGTCCCGGCGACCGGCTTGGCGATGGCAACTTTGCCTTTCCATTTGGAGTTCGCTAAATCAAAGATCGATTTGGCGTGATCTTCCTGTTTTACCAGGTCGGTATTCACCAACAAGATTCTAGCGCGTGCCGCAAAACCCTGCCACGCCCCACTGCCACTCTTCGTGAATCGCGGAAATGGATAAGCCGACGGGGAGACGTAGACTTCGAGCAATCCTTGCTGCTCAAGGCGAATGGTATTGAGAATTTCGTTGTTCCAAAAAACGTCGCAGCGCGGTTGATTTGATTCCGCGATGAGCGCGGCGGTGAGGCCTACCGTCTTTGTGCTTTCGATATCGAATTTGGCTAGAACTTTGACACCGGTTGCCTTTTCGTAGTCCTCATAAATCGGCTCGCTAAATTCCTGGTCCAGCGCGGTGTAGACCACGACCTCTTGGCCTTCATTGTTCTGGATGCAACCGCATGTCAGGCCGAGGATCAAAATCGGGAGAATGCGCCAGCTCAAGTTCGATCGTCTGCTCATGGTTCCCTAGATCTGCTCACATGGTTCAGGCTGATTGATTTCAGTGCAGTGCGTTTTGCGCCCCCTATCTTACGGTCGCATTGATGTTTCAGCGATCATGCATAGATGTGATTTCGGCTGCGATTCAAGAATCTTGCGCAAAAAAAAACTCCTGGAGGCACAAGGGCCGCCAGGAGTTGAGTTGAATTAGCGAATGAAGTCGTCTCTAAGAGACTAGAAACCGCCGCCACCGCCCGAGACGGCGGTGCGAACTTCGCCGCCGATCTTGAAGATGCCTTCATGGATTGAGAATTCGCTCTTGGTCGTGCGGCCATTTACGGTGGTTCGAACCGTGATCATGTCGCTGCCTTTGAAGCTATCCGCCTTTTCGGCGAGCGCTTTGAGGACGGGATTTCCTTCTTCCACGGCGCCGGCGAACTTGAGAATCGGTCCGGCGAAGAGGTTGAATTGGTTTGGCGTATCGCTGGCGGAGGAGCTAATCGCGCAGGCGTCGATCAACTTCTTGAGCTGGTCGGTGGCGCCTTGTCCGATGCAGACCCAAGCGCTCTTGGGGCCGGTGCCGATGACGACTTCGATTTCTTCGCCAAAGATCTTTTTGGCGCCTTCATCAGGAGGTGAAGGAAGCTTGGCGGTGTGAAAAACAACGTCCTTGTGCTTGGTCGCATCGAAGGTGATCTTCGGGAAGTCGGAATCTTCCTTGGCGAATGCGGCGAGTTCCTTGAGGGCTTCGGCCAACTTGGCGCCATCAGCAACGCCGATGCCGGCGACAATGTTGGCGACCTTGCCTTCGAGCAGCACGGTGGCGCCTAAGTCGAGCTTGCCGGCCGCGACCGTGTCGTTGAACACGGCGAAGAACTTGTCGGCCAATTTCTTAGCGGCGCCGCGTGCTTCATCGGTAGGAAGGTCGTTATCTTCGTCGATGCCCTTGTCGACGCCGGCGCGGGCGACCTTGAGCATCACCTTGGTGCGTTCGATATCCTTCGGGCTGAAAGGGCTGGCGGCGTTCAAAGTCATTGCACGATCGGCGCCTAAAAAGCCCAAAAAGGCGCTCTTCACGGCTGCGGTATTTTTGATTTGATTCGCAAAATCACTGCCTTCTTTGGCTGTGAACAGGGTGTCGACATGGATTTTCTTTGCGGCGCTGTCGATCGCGAGGCCGACAGTTAGCTCTTCGGTTTCGTCCAAAAATTGCACGATCTGCTCCGATTGCATTTCTTGCATTTTCTTGGCGGTCTCTTCATCGACCACTTCGCTTAGCGGCCCACTGGAGGAATTCGAGGCGAGCAATTCGCCGAGTTTTTCTTTGACCATCTTGAGCTGATCGGGCGGCACATTCTTCATGCGCACTTGCACGGCAAAGTTGTAGTCCTTGGGCAAAGTTCCGAGCAGAGCAACAGGATCTTTGGGGAGGAGCGAGAGGTTTCGCGAATCGTTGGCGAGGAAAGCAAACGACCCTACTGATTTCACGTAGAGGGTTTGTCCGGAAACGGAATAGCGTTTCAGGCCATCGCCTAGGTCTTCACCTGCTGGCGCTCCGAGCGAGCGGATTGCAGACTCGAGATCCTTCAAGCTGGTGACGGGCAAAAAGAGCGCGCCGGAGACGCCATTGGGCGCGGCGGCGTCGGAAGCGACCCAGCCGCCCCAGGCTGCTTTGGTGTCGATGCCCTTGGTGTAGGGCGAGGCCATGATTCGGGCCATCGCGCCGATTTCACCGGACCCCATGGCGGTGGTGATGTATTCGATGTCGCCAAAAATCTTGTCTAGCGGGGCGACCGAAATGACGGCGAACGGAGTTGGCTCCGTCGATGATGATTGAGCCAGAACCTGCGTGCTAGGCAAAATCGCCAAAGCGGCGACGAGCATCAGGCAGGCCGAACGAAAAATCTGCTTCACGTTAAAAATCTCCACGATAGTTTCAGACCACGAAAAAATCCGTTTGAGCGATTACCCAGGCGGATCGAAATGTTACAGTTCGCGGCGCGGGACTTTGACGAAACCCGCGAACGGGCCAATATCAGAGCAGGAAGGCCCTGGTAATTTAAGAGCACCTACTCGTCAGCGAAGACGCCGTAGTTTGAATACCCGCGCTCAACGGCGCAGGTTTCCTTAGAATGCGGGCAAAATTAAAACTCGGCGGGAGGATTTAATTCTCGCCAAAACCGCGATAGCATGGGACATAGGTCGATTTTTAGCGTTCTCGAAACGTAATTCGGCCTTTTGTCAGGTCGTACGGCGAAAGCTCTACTTTTACCTTGTCGCCCGGCACGATGCGGATGAAATGCTTCCGCATCTTCCCGGAGATGTGGGCGAGCACGACGGCTCCGTTCGGAAGCAGCACATGAAACATCGTTCCGGGGAGGACATCTTTGACGATCCCTTCGGTTTTGATCGCGTCTTCTCTAGACATGCGGCGGAAGATGCAAAGCCCCGTGCCGGAATGCAACTCCGCAGTGCGTGGCGAGACGGCGAGTCAAATTCCC
>JBKJSI010000576.1:0-7012 GCA_046595915.1 Pirellulaceae bacterium | reverse complement strand
AAACACTCCGGCGGACATTTCCGATCCCCAGGAAGTCATCGCCCGAGCGGAAGCTTTAAGCGCTGAGTTAGGGACGAAGATCACGCCCGGCTTCGAGGCACTGGTTTTTAAAGCCGCTCGCGGCATCGAAGACATCTACGAGCTGACTTACATCCGAAAAGATGGGAGTCGGTTTCCGGGGGTGGGGTCCGTCACGGCGCTCCGTGATGATCAGAGCGCGATCATCGGATACCTGCTCATCGGCACCGATAATACCGCCCGAAAGCAAGTAGAAGCCGAACGCATGCTGCTGGACCAGCGCGTTCGCGATCAACAGTTCTACACGCGCTCGCTCATTGAATCGAATATCGATGCACTGATCACGACCGATCCCCGCGGCATTATTACCGACGTCAACAAACAGATGGAAGCGCTGACCGGCTGCACTCGCGACGAGTTGATCGGCGCACCCTTCAAGGATTACTTCACCGATCCCGAACGGGCCGCCGCCGGGATCAAGCGCGTACTGGGCGAAAGCAAACTCACCGACTACGAGCTGATCGCCCGGGCGCGCGATGGCAAAGAAACGGTAGTGTCTTACAACGCGAGCACTTTTCATGATCGCGATCGGAAACTGCAAGGAGTTTTCGCCGCCGCCCGCGACGTTACCGAGCGAAAACGCTACGAACAGTCTTTGCAGCAGGCTAACCGTGCGAAAAGCGTGTTCCTCGCCAATATGTCGCACGAAATTCGCACACCCATGAACGCGATTCTCGGTTTTTCGCAGTTAATGCTTCGCGACCAGGATCTGACTTCGCGGCAGTGTCAGTATCTGGGAACCATCAATCGTAGCGGCGAGCACTTGTTGGCCTTAATCAATGACATTTTGGAAATGTCGAAGATTGAGGCGGGTCGAACGACCTTGAACCTCTCGACATTCGACCTTCCCGCGCTTCTTAACGACCTGGAGATGATGTTCCGCGTACGCACCGACGAGAAGAGGCTCTCCTTCTCAGTCGAGGAGATCGGGGACGTACCACAATTCATCGTGAGCGACATCAACAAGCTAAGGCAAGTCTTCATTAATGTACTCGGCAACGCCGTCAAATTCACTGAGCAAGGCGGCGTCGGATTGACCGTCCGCGTGGATCGCGAGGGCGCCGCAGGCCCCCTTCTGCGAGTAGAAGTTCGTGATACGGGACCGGGTATTTCACCCGACGACCAAGAGCGGCTCTTTCGGCATTTCGAACAGACTAAAACGGGACAACAGACAGGCACCGGTACAGGCCTGGGCCTAGCCATTAGTCGTGAGTTTGTGCGCCTGATGGGGGGCGACATCACCGTCGACAGCCAAGTGGGTAAAGGCAGCGCGTTTATGATCCGCTTACCACTCAACGAAGGAGAAGCCCAAGCGGTTGAGGCAAAGCATAATCCGCAACATGTTCTGCGGCTCGAGCCTGGGCAGGAGACGTGCCGCGTGCTCATTGCTGACGACATCGAGGATAATCGGCAACTTTTGGCACAGTTGTTGGCGCCTGTCGGTTTTGAAATTCGACTCGCGGTCAACGGCGCTGAAGCCGTCGAGGCCTTTGAGCAGTGGCAACCCCATTTGATTTTGATGGACTTCCGGATGCCCGTGATGGACGGTCATGAAGCGATCCGCCGCATTCGGAGCATGCCCGATGGAGCCCATCCCAAGATCATCGCGGTGACCGCCAGCGCGATGGACGACAATCGCCAAGACTTAATGGAGATCGGCGCAGACGATTTTATTGGCAAGCCATTCCGGGAAACCGAGCTCTTTCAAAAGATCCACACCCATGTCGGTGTGCAATATGTCTATGCCGATGACTCCAAAAACCCCGAACCGGCAGACGTCGGCGAACTGACTCGGGAGTCCCTGGCGCGATGGCCGCAAGAAATTTTAGAACCGATGCGGGAAGCAGTCGTCACCGCCGATTTAGACGGCTTGCTGGCGCTGATTCAAGGTCTCGAAGACCGCGATCCTCACATCGCCCCGAGATTGCGGCGTCTCGCCGAAGGATTTGAGTATCAGAAATTGTTGGACCTATTCAGTACGGGTGACTCCATTGAATCCTGAGCAGCCCGAAATAAGTCCCACGCAGCCCGCGAACATTCTTGTCGTGGATGACACGCCCGCCAATCTCCAGGTTCTCTCGGGAATGCTGAAAGATCGCGGATACAAGGTCCGCCCCGCGCCAAGCGGCAAGCTCGCGCTCTTGGCGGCAAAGCGCGACCCACCGGATTTGATCTTGCTCGACATCAATATGCCGGAGATGAATGGGTACGAGGTGTGCGAACACCTCAAAGCTGAGGTGGCTCTGCAGGGAATTCCTGTCATTTTCATTAGCGCGCTGACCGAGCAACTCGATAAGGTTAAGGCATTCGCCACCGGAGGAGTGGACTACATCACAAAGCCGTTTCAAATGGAGGAGTTGCACGCTCGCGTTGAAACTCATTTGAAGCTCCGCCGCTTGCAAATCGAGTTGGAGCGGACCAACGTGCGACTTATAGATGCCAATGATCGGATGTCTCGCGATCTCAAAGCAGCCGCCCGAATTCAAGCGACTTTTCTTCCTCGTGAAACCTTGCGAGTTTCGGGGACGAACATTGCCTGGATCTACCGGCCCTGTGACGAACTCGCCGGGGATGGGCTGAATATCGTCCCGCTCGGCAATGGCATGGTCGCTTTGTATGTGCTCGACGTCAGCGGCCATGGCGTCGCTTCAGCCTTACTATCGGTGACGCTGAGCCGCCTCCTCTCCTCTCCTTCCGAACCGACATCGATCCTCATGCGAAAAAGAGGTACTGGAGAACCGCTTGAAATTGCATCACCTGCGGAAGTTGCCGCGCAACTCAATGAACTCTTTCCCTTCGATGCGGCGACGGAGCAGTTAACGACTTTGCTGTATGGGGTTCTCGATACCGGCACGGGCGCATTGCGATATATCTCGGCCGGACACCCTGGCCCGGTTCATTTGCCATGCGGTGGCGATCCGGTGATGCTGGAAAGTGCGGGATTCCCGCTCGGCCTTTCCAACGAAGCCTATGAAGAGCGTTCAATCCATTTGAAGGTAGGAGACCGATTGTATCTTTACTCTGACGGCATACCCGAGGCAATTAATCCGGACGTCGAGCAATTTGGCTACGAACGGCTGATGGAGGCAATCAGTCAAAGGCGGCATTCCTCGCCTCAGGAGAGCGTGGATGCTCTCCTTTCTGACATCGTGCAGTGGCTCGGCTCCGGAAAACCTCAGGACGATTTTTCCATTCTGACGGTCGAACGGGTCGCATCCGATTGATGCGGGCCTGACTACAGAATACGGATGACCGAACAAGAGATGAACTGTGCAGTCTCCCAACGACTTACTGCGGCCACAAAAAGTACTACTGGTGACCTTCCGGATCGGGAAGCTTCATGCCACATGTATCAGTCTCTAATTGGCAGGACTTCTGTGATGCAATCGCATCGGAGGCTTGATTTTTAGTTGTAAGCTACCAAAATGCGGCCGAAGGATTTCAAAAAACGCTTCGGCCGCGTCAATCCATTCTTCTTCGCACAAGCATCTTTGAATTGCTTTCGGGCACTGCCTGGCAATCGCTCTCACTTGATCATCCGTCGATGTTGCCCCTCGAATATCGTTAAGCGATCCGCAAGCGCGAATTGCCAAATCAAGACCGTTCGCGTCAGTGGCGACCAATCTTTGACTTTCGTAACCGCAACCCAAACTTGCTTCGCTCCCTAACTCCTTATGCAGCAATGAGGTTGCGTCGACGGCTCCAGCGTCTTCGGAACCGATGGTCGCTGATTAATCAAAAAGGCGCGATGGCAAGGAACGGCGGACGCAATCTATGATTTGCTGCGGGCCGCTGCCTGTGTCACGCAATCGAATCGCTTACGAGCTTCCAGGGATAGTCTCGTGTGGCTTGCGGAAGGTCTGTCCACCTCTCAACGATTGAAACCAGACGAGTGTCAGTCAGCGTCATACGACGTCCGCCAGTGAATTGCGAATACTCCTGTTCAACTCCTAGGGAAGCAGCGGCGTCCGTAACTCCTTGCAAGCCTTGGGACTTGGTATCGATAGGCCGCTCGTTCAGTTCCCGCCGCCCGATAGGTGTTAAACCTCTGACACGCGATCGGCTATTCTACCCTCGATTAGTTCAAAGGGATCGGCACAAATCGGTAATACTCCAACGCCGCGCGTAAGCCCTCGTGGCGCCTAGCATCGCCGAATCTGATAACTTCTTGCTGAACGGTCTTGGAACAACCCGCTCCCGCGGAAGAATGATGGAGCAAATGGTTACCAAAAAAACTTGCCGCATTTGTGGGAACCAGTTGCCATTGGACGACTTCAATAATTCATCCAAGACACTGGATGGAATCGCATCCCAGTGTAGAGCGTGCCTTAACTCTCGCCGACGTGAGCTTAAACGTTCAGGCATGACACGCACACGCGGTAACGCTCAATCGACAATTCTAGCGACGGCACTCAGGCAGGGTGACCTACCGTCTATACAAAAGATTTTAAGAGAAGGGGTGGCGCCGCGATGGGACTGGATTTGTGAAACGATGCGAGAGGGGCATCTCGCCGTCGCAGAAATGCTCGTGGCAAGCGGAGTGAAGCGAAATGTGTTCACGATGGCTGCCATGGGAGATCTGCGCGGGTTAGTGCGTCGGCTTCGTCAAATAGGTGAGGACGCTCAGCTGACTACAGCGATGGAGCCAGCCAGTGTGTTGGTCACACCACTTCATGTCGCGTGTGCTTCGGACTGGAAGCGCCAGGGACAGAATCACATGACAATTCAGGTACGAGTCGCAATGACGCTCCGAGACTACGGAGCCGACCTGAATGGCCTCGCAGTTTATCGAGGAATTGTCGACGTAACTCCCTTGCTGTGCGCCTGTTGGTCTTCCGAAAATCTCGCTTTGGTTCAATGGTTTTTGGACCAGGGAGCTCAGGCTGCGGACGCATGCCTACCGGCAGCGCTCGGTCATCTCCAACGACACAAAAGAGCGGCATACGATATTGCAGAAGCCCTCGTAGCGTCTGGACTTTCTATCGAGAGCAGCAAGGCGACTGGACGAACAATGCTGCAAGCATTTGCTCATCAAGGCGACCATCGAACAGTTTCCTGGTTGATCGCGCACGGTGCAGATGTGAATGCGCGAAATTCCACGGGGCGAACTGCCGTCCATTTTGCGGCTGAGAGAAATGCGAGCCCGAAGACTCTGGCTGTCCTTGTCGAAAGCGGGGCCAACTTGCTAGATCGAGATACTGACGGACGAACGCCTATGGAAATCGCCAAACTGAATGAAAAAACGCGGATCGTCGAATGGATAAAAGAGCGACTTAGTTCGAGACGCCGGTGACTGCCAATCTAGCCCTAATTTTTCACTTTGTCTTTGTAAATCACTTCGCCTTCAACATTCCGAATTATTAGGCCACGTCCAGATTCGACGGAGACGGCATGCGTGCCCCGGCATTCTTGGCTTAGGAACCTGACCCACTGCTCCGCTTTCGCGTCGAATCGGTAGGCGTTCACCTTGCAAGCTGCTACCCCTGAGTATGGATTATACCAGACCACGAATGTATGATCCTCGCGATTGCGAAATTCAGCAGTACAGACATCTCCGAAACCTTTGTGTGTCTCGACTGATTTGAGAATGTCGGTTGTCGTCTTCGCTTCCTTCGGGGTATCGTCTTTGTCTTCTCCGACTAACGCCGTGCAAGTCAGTGCAAGAACCAAGCATGTCATCAGTAAAACACGCATATCGAACTCCCCCGTTGTCTGTGATTCGCTTCGACGACACTACCAGACTTTGGATCGGTTTTCCGTAACATTTCCGTAACAAGTCAAACACCTGCGATTGCCTTGCGGTTCGTTAGGAAAGGAGGTTGCGAAAATAGAGCTCGCGCGGTCGCCGCCGATGGGCTCCCGTTAAATAGAAATAGGGTGATCTCGCGACTAAGTCAGTTGCGCGCTTTCGCGAAATGACTGCCGGCGTAGAAATTTGAAGGCACCGCGAGCATTTCGGCGGGTTTGTGGCACAAATCACGCGACAACAAGGCAGTAACAGAATTCCTTTCGTTGAGCTTCGGGTTCAATTTCTGTCATGCGACTTCCTCATAGGGTTAGCTACATGCTTAACCTGTCGCAGTACTTGTCATTGCTCATCATACTGCAAAGCTCCGGCTAGCGCTCGTTCGATCGACTGCCGACTTGCGAAGCTGCGATTGAAAAAGCCGGATACGAGTTCTATTGCAGGCTGTGTTACTTGCGGAATTTGTCGCTTTGCTCCGGATGGTCCTGTTCCGATAACCATCGTCTTTCTGGACAGACTAATGATTGGCATTGCGGACTAACTTATCTAGAATGTGTCCTTCAATTCATGCACGTGCAAGATATCTCGATCGATAGCAACGCCTGTGCCGATTTACAGTATGGATTCTGATAATGCCACAACGGGTGCTCATCACGGGAGGGTCCGGATATGTGGCGACATTGATTGCAGCCGCGTTGATCGAGTCGACTGACTGCTATGTGGTGGCAATCGTTCGATCGGAAAAGGGTCTTCTCGATCTAGAGGACAGAGTAAAGAGCGAGGTATCCATAGCTCGCCACCATGAGTTGAAGAACCGCTTTCGAGCCGTTTGCGTGCACGAGTCAAGTGCGCGTCATTTTGCCGCGTGCTTGTGCGATCACAAGGTTTCTCAAATCGTCCATTGCGCGGGTAGCGTCGACTACTTGAACATCAAAGCGCTGACCGCGGCAAATGTGGAACTCACCCGCAGCTGGTTAGCGGCTGGAAAGTCGCACGGTATTGATAGATTTTTGCATGTCAGCACCGCATTTAGTGCGGGCAGTAACAACGGCGAACCCATCCTGGAGGAACTGCATCAAGATCCCGAGTTCGAGTCGACGGTATATACCAAGACTAAAAGGGATCTTGATGCAGTTCCTCCAGGATGGGTTCGCCGTTGTTACTGCCCGCACTAAATGCGGTGCTGAC
>JBKJSI010000485.1:0-26737 GCA_046595915.1 Pirellulaceae bacterium | reverse complement strand
TTGAATTTCTCTTCCTCGCGGTCACGCTCTATTGGGCATCGGGCATGGGCTCGGGGCCGCCTTGGAATACTTGGATCGAGGGCATGGTTCCGGCGCGGATTCGCGCCCGTTACTTTGGCTTTCGCGGGCGCGTTTCGCAGTTGTTTGTTTTCGGTGGATTTGCCCTGGCGGGCATTTTGTTGCACCTGACGCGGCAAACGGAATATCAGTCAGCGGTGCTCGCTGGGTTTGCAGTGATTTTCGCGATCGCGGGAGCCGGTCGACTTGCCTCTAGCTGGTCACTGGCGCATCACTCGCACGACAAGCCGCGCATGCAGAATGAGTCGTTCGTTTCGGCGACCGAGCTCTTCATCAAACGTCGGCGCGATCCTGGCGCACGGCTGTTGATCTATCTGTTCTTTGTCCAATGCGCCGTGCAGTTCTCTGGGCCTTACTTCACGCCCTTCATCTTGCGTAACTTGGGCTTCAGCTATCTCAATTACATGGCGCTAATTTCGATTTGCTTTCTGGGCAAGTCGCTAGCCATGTCGATGTGGGGCCGAGTCGCCCAGCGAGTCGGTGCGAGAACGTTGCTAGTCATTGGCGGCGCGCTGATTGTGCCGGTATCGAGTCTGTGGGTGATTTCGGTCGACTTCTGGTGGCTCGCTATCGTTCAATTCATCTCGGGTACCGTTTGGGCGTCGTTCGAATTGGCCTTCGCGCTGATGTTTATCGAAGCCTTGCCACGCAACGAACGCACGAGCGTGATGACCTATTACTTCTTCCTCAATTCACTCGGCTATGTGATCGGCGCAATGCTCGGCGCCTTAACGCTTTACTCCTTCCCCGGCGACATGGGTTATTACATTCTGTTCGGCGGCTCGGGGATCGGTCGCTTGATCGCCCTCAGCTTTGTCTTCCGCATTCCGCGCTTGGCGGATGAAGACCGCACGGTTTCGCGATTTGGCCTCGTTAAGCGAGCCATCGTATTCAGCGCCAGCGACGAACGCACTCGCCCCAGCGGCTCTTGGTGGCGCTGGTCCGGTCGATCCGCCCCGCCCCTGGTTAGCCGCGACGCAAAGCGGAGCGCGACCGCTTCTCGCCAGCCATCGTTCTCAGCAACAAAAACCGTCCGCCCAGAAAATCAACCGACATCCGCCAGCTCAAGCACCTTGCCGTAGCGCACCAAGACCATTTTCTTGAGCTTGCCATAGTCAGGCGAGATCAACTGCGGATCATGCAGCAAAAGCGACTGAGCATCGACACGAGCTTGCCCGACGACTTCGGCATCGCGAATTAAGTTCGCAATTCGTAGCGGCGGCAGCCCATGTTGCCGCGAGCCGAAGAGATCGCCCGGCCCGCGCAACTCAAAATCGGTTTCGGCGAGTTCAAAGCCGTCGGTCGTTTTTGCAAAAGCCTCGAGGCGTTTTTCTCCTTCTTCGGTCGTTGGCTCTGCGAAGACGCAGAGATACCCGGGATGGGTTCCGCGCGAAACGCGCCCGCGAAGCTGATGCAGCTGAGAAAGCCCGAACGCCTGACCATCTTCGATCGTCATGATGGTCGCGTTGGGCACGTCGACGCCGACTTCGACCACGCTCGTCGAAACGAGCACCTGCGTTGCGCCCGTGCGAAACTCGCGCATCGCCATTTCTTTTTCTTGCGGCGACATCCGGCCATGCACGATGCCAATCCGTAAGCCACGCAGTTCTTCACGACTTAGCTTTTCATGGACCTGAATTACGCCTGCTAATGCCCGCTCCGATTCCTCGATCATCGGCGTAATGACATAAGCCTGCCGGCCCTCCTCGACTTTCTTGCGAACAAATTCCCACCACTTCGTTCGTTGATCGAGCGCGCCGAGATAAGTCCGCACCGGTCGCCTTCCCGGCGGCGAGTGCTTGATCGTCGAAATATCCAAATCGCCAAAGAGGGTCATCGTCACGGTTCGCGGAATCGGCGTCGCTGTCATGATCAAATAGTGCGGATCGAGACCGGCTCGGCGTAAGCTCGCCCTTTGATGAACGCCAAACTTATGTTGCTCGTCGATAATTACGAGCCCCAGTTTATTGAACTCCAGTTCCGATTGAACCAGCGCCGACGTGCCAATGATGAGATCGATTTCCCCCGCCGCGATCGCTTGTTTGCGATGCTGCCGCACACTAGGCGGCAAACTTCCGGTGATTAGCCCCACGCGCACCCGCGCATGAGCCAGGTACTGATCGAGCGACCTCGCATGTTGCTGCGCGAGCACTTCCGTCGGCGCCATGAGCACCGACTGATGATGATTTGCAGCGGCCAGCAACATTGCATGAATCGCCACCACGGTTTTGCCGCTGCCGACATCGCCCTGTAAAAGACGATTCATCGGCACATCGCGCGACATATCGAGCGTGATCTCGTCCGACGCCTTCCGTTGATCCTCCGTCCACTCGAATGGAAAGAGCCGCCGAATGCGAGCTTCGATCTTCGCCGAAGTCGGAAGCATCGGCGCCCGTCGCGTTTCGACGAGTTTATTCCGCCGCATCGCTAGACCAATTTGTAGGACTAGCAGCTCTTGGTAAACGAACCGCGATCGCGCCCGCTCTAAGCTTTCGCGACTCGCCGGCTGATGCATCTGCGGCAGCGCGGCTTTGATCGGCCAAAGCCGATGCTCATCTAAGAACGCATCCGGAAAAACCTCTTCAATCGACTCGGTGTATTGGTCTACCGCCGACCAAACAATCTTCCGCATCGCCGATTGCGAGATTCCTTCCGTAAGCGGATAGATCGGCAAAATCCTCCCCGCTGGGGGCTCCTCTCCCTCCAGCAAGAACTCAATCGTCGGATGCGTCATCTCCCATCGCAGCCCACGCAACTTCGGCGTCCCCGACGCCAGCACTCGCTTCCCTGGCGCAAACCGCCTTCGCAAATAAGGCATGTTGAACCAAGTCATTCGCAGGAAACTGGTTCCTTGCTTGATGAGCACGCCCAAAATCGTCCGCCCCGGCGCGGCCTTTTGCTCGACCTCGACGACTTCGCCGCAAATACTCGCTTGAATACCTTCGGTGAGATCGTCGATCTCCGTCAGAACACTCATGTCCTGATAATCGCGAGGGAAAAAGAATAGTACATCCCGCGCGATATGAAGATCGATTTTCTCGAGCAACTCGGCGCGCTGTGGCCCGACGCCTTTCATATATTGAATAGGCGTAGAAAGCTGTTGAGCGGGACTTTTGTCAGAAAGTTGGCCGGGCATGCAGAAGATTGTAATCAACCGCTCGCATCCTTCGTTAGTACGAGGCACGCAAGCAGTGTCTGGGCAGCGACTCTAGCTCGATTTCACCACCAATTTCGCCGCCTGCTCAGCGAGCGTAATCGTGGCAATCGTCCCACTCGTAAACGTCAAAAAATCCTGTTCAACGCCATCGGAAAAGATGACGCCGCCTTCGGGCATCTGGGATTCGATGATGAGTTCGTGGCCGGGCTGGAGTTTGCCGGCGACTAGCTTTGCCTGCGAACTTTTGCTAACGAAGGGCTCGCGGACGACCCAGACTAATTGGCGATCTTCCCAGCGGAGGGGCATGCGCCAAGTGGGTTGCAATTTGGGGTCGAGGAACGCGCCGAGGCCGTTGGCCATGTTGACGATCGAGGAGAGCCAGCCGGTGGAGCCTGCGCCGGTGGAGATGAGGATGCCGCTGCTCGATTGCTGCTCAATGGTGCGCCCGGCGGTGAGTTGGTAGCGGGCGGAGACGTGTGACCTTGCGCCGATGAAGAGGTCGTTGAAGGCGAGGAGTTTTTGGCCGTCGTGGAGGGAGGCTTTGGCGAGCGTGACGGAGCGAGTTTTGGCTTTGCCATCTAAGGTTTGCTGGACGGCCGTGCGGGCTTCTTTGACTTGGAAGGGGAGCAGGACGCCATCGATGCGGGCGGGGTCGGGGTTGACGGCGACGATGGGGAGGTTGCCGACATATTTGGCGGTGTTGGCAACGAGGCCATCTTGGCCTACCACGACGACGAGGAAGGAATTGTCGAAGTTGTAAGTGGGCAGGTAAGTACGATCGATGAATTGGACGGGGAGGCCGAAATCCAAATCGCGCTTTAGGGTTTCGAGGACGCGCTGGTAGTTGGTGTCTTCCGATTCGAGTTCGGCAAAGTCCTCGAGGGCTTCATGTTCGACTTCTTCGATGGCGGCTCGCGCGGCGCGTTGGTCGGCGGCTTGGGCTGCTTGATTGCGTTTGGCGTATTCGACGACGCGATTGCGTTTGAAGAGGAATTGTGCCTGGCCCCGGGTGCTCCAGCGTTGGAGGAGGCCCTGCATCCTCGTCGGGCGGGTGACGACGGTGATTCCTTGGACCAGCATTAGCCGCGATCCTTATCGCGAGGCCGGATTAGCGAGTTGAGCAAGTCGGGTGAGATATTGAGTTCGCCGATCTTGCTGGCGTTGCTCGCAAGTTGGTCGAAGGCCATCGAGACGAGCATGCGGGAGTCGGCGCCTCCTTGGGCGGCGATGAGGGTGCGCCAGTCGACTTCCTTGATCGGTTCGAGAATCGCTCGCAGGGCATCGGCGCGGGCGGTGGACTCGGTGCGCTCGTTTTCGACGCGCGAGGCGACGAGCGCTTTGCGCTGTTCTTCGATGGCGACATCGGTGGCCATTTGCGTTTCGCGGATCTGCCGCTGTTTCGTCGCCACGGCGATTTCGGTTTGGAGTTCGTTTTCTTTGATCGCGCGTTCGAGTTCGACGGAGGTGTTGCGACGGGCGTAAATCGCTTCATCGGCTTGTTTGAGAAGCTGTTCGCGGGCTTCAGCTTGAAGGGCTTTGGCCATTTCGGGGTTGGCAACAATCGAGAGGATCACGACATCGAAGATTTCGACGCCGAGTCGCTGGAGCGAAGGCGCTTTCTGAAGCTCCAGCGTAAGTGCGTCGAGCAACTGCTGTGAACCGACGAGCACTTGCTTGAGTGAATTGCTTTGAATGAAAGTGCGAGTGCGGACTTGGGTTGCGTGGACCAGTCGCTCTTCGAGTTTGTTGGGGTCGTCGGAGCGGTATCGCCCTGTAAGGTCGACGCTATAGTCGAGGAGCGACGCGAGCTTCTGTGGTTCGCAGACTCGGAAGGTGATGTTGCCTTGGACGGTGACTTCTTGAAAGTCTTGCGTGACTTCGTTGAATACGAAGGGGACATTTGTGCTGGAGATCGGGATCTGGACGATCACCGAGGTCGGCGCGAAGTAGAAGAAGGAGAGCCCCGGGCCCGATAGGACGACCTGGCCATTCTTGAGTTGCATGACGTGGGTCGTGGCGGGGACTTTTAAATAGCGGATGCCGAGCACGGGGATGGTCCTTGAAGTTGACTCTTGGTGAAAAGCGAAAACGCGCTCCGCATTGCGTTGCGGCTAACCAGTTACGGCAATGCCAATTCGTTGAGAGTGGCTCTCATTTCTGAAGCGTCACTATTGGGGAGGCCGACGCGCTGGATCATGAGGATGACGATGCGATCTTTAACGGGGTCGACCCAACCTTGCGTTCCCCAGGCGCCGCCGTGGCCGAAGGTTCCGGGGGAGAGTTTTTGCGTGACGCCTTGCGGTTTTTGGACGAGGCACCAGCCGATGCCCCAAGCGTTGCCGGGCGTGAAGCCGGTTTCGACTTCGCCACTTTGCTTGGTGAGCATGGTTTTGGCAGCGTCGGCGGGGAGGAGATTTCCTTTGCCCTCTTTGAAATCTTGCAGCACGGCACGATAGAAGCGGGCCATGTCTTCGGCGGTGGAATAGAGGCCGCCGGAGGGGCCGGGGACTCGCGCGGCGGTGGGATCGGGCGTTTGATTTTTCTCGAGCATGCCGCGAGTCGGGCCGCTTTTGTAGGTGGTCGCGACGCGCTTGGCTTGCTCGGCGGTCAGTGTGAAAGCAGTGTTCTTCATTTCGAGCGGATCGAAGATGTGGTTCTTGAGGTAGGCAGCGTATTCTTCGCCGGAGACGATCTCGATGAGCCGACCGCCGATCGTCAGGCCACTGCTGTAGGACCATTTTTCGCCGGGCGCGAAGGCGAGCGGCTGTTTGGCGATGCCTTCGCAGATTTCGGCCAGCGAGGCGGCATCGACATTGCCCGGCGAGCCGGCGACGCCGCTGGTGTGCGTCATGATGTCTTTGATCGTGACTTCGCGCGGAGCGGGCCCCTCTTTGAGTTTGAGAGTGGCAAAGCTGGGAATGTACTTCGAGACGGGATCCTCGAGCTTGAGTTTGCCCTTGGCGACGAGTTGCATCAGGGCTGTGGCGGTGACGGGCTTGGTCATCGAGGCGATGCGGAAGATCGCATCGGTTTTCATTTCTGTTTTCGAATCGATGTCGGCGAGGCCGACGGCGGAGAGGTGACGCGTCTTTTTGGAGTCGGAGACGAGGGCGACGATGCCGGAGGCTTCTCCTTTGTCGACGAAGGCCTTCATCGCGGCGGGGATTTTGGCGACCGAATCGGCAAAGTCGTCAGCGGGGGATTGGGCGGAAGCGGCCAGAGGAGTAAGTGCGAGTACGAGCGCGGGGAGAATGTGCACGCGGCGGATGGGAGTTTTCATGAGTGATGATTAGGAAAAAAGAGAGGGGGCGACTTCGCAGCGCGGGGGCCGAAGTCGGGTGATGCCGATATTGTCCATCAGCGCGCGTAGCAAAGACAGTGGCAATTCGCTGCTGAAAGCGGTTTGAAAGCCCGCGCGACCCGGTATTTCCCGCGAAAATCGAGATTGTCCTTTTACGGAGATGACTCGTATTATTGCCTGAAAGAACTAAACGAAGGCAGAAGGTTATGAAAACGGTAGAATCTGGAATTAATCAGGGTAGGAAAAGCGACACGAAGGCGTTTGATCTACGCGGACTTCTTGGTCAATGCGTGAAGGGAAACGCCAACTGGCTTGAGCGGATCAGCGGATACGTTCGCACGCAGGTCTCGGCAACGGCTCGGCCAAGTGAACTGTCGGCAATGCCGCAGTCCGAGCGGTAAGCGACGGTTTTTGTACGTCGCACTCGAAGCACGCGATAAGCAAGCGTTTGCGATTATCATTTTCGCGTTCAAGCCAATGTTTCGATGCTGGCTGCGCTATCTCATTGCGCCATCGCCATAGAAGATTGTTTCGTCACGCTTGACATATTCCTTTATAGGAATATGATTCGGCCATGGCACGAGCAATGACGAATTCCGACGTGTTCAACGCGGTCGCTGAGCCGAGGCGACGCGAGATCGTTTCGCTTCTGGCTGATGGCCGTCCTCAGTCAGTGGGGCAAATTGTCCAGTCGCTGAAGCTGGCTCAGCCGGCTGTTTCCAAGCACCTGGGGGTCCTGCGCGATGTAGGAGTGGTCTCCGTGGAGCAGCAGGGAAAGGAACGTTTCTATTCGCTCAATCCCAAGGCGCTCAAGCCGCTCTCCGATTGGGTGAAGCCCTTCGAACAATTCTGGGCGAGTCAGCTCGATCGCATCAAGGAACGCGCCGAACGCAAAGCGGCGGCCCGGGCCGCCAACAACTAATTCCCATTACCGCACAAGGATCGAAAGATGGTTACCTCCACGGTCAATGAAACAATTCAAACGCTGCGAGTTGCGAAGGAGATTTTCATCGCCGCGCCGATCGATATCGCGTTCGAGGCAATGCTCGAAGAACTGGGGCCAGCGAGCGCCTTACCCGATGGCACGCCGATGCCAATGGTGCTGGAAGCTTTTCCGGGCGGTCGCTGGTTCCGCGATCTGGGCAACAACACTGGCCACTTTTGGGGACATGTCCAGGTCATTAAGCCGCCGAAGCTCATTGAAATCTCGGGACCGCTTTTCATGTCTTATCCCTCCGCGAATCACGTTCAATACAAATTGGAAGCGGAAGGAATCGGCACCAAAGTGACGTTCCTCCATCGAGGAATCGGCGAAATCGACGCGGCGCATCGCGAGGGCGTCGGCCAGGGATGGGGAGAGTGGCTGCAACGCATGAAACGGAACGCGGAGAAGCGACAGCAGACTAAGTAGCATCCATTCGAACCTATTTCATTTCCTTACTTGGACAGCGAGGGTCTAGATATGAGCGATAAGCAATCAGTCGTGAGCCGCGAAAAATGGCTCGAAGCCCGCAAGAAATTGCTTCACGATGAAAAAGAATTTACGCGGGCGCGTGACCAACTCAGCAAGCGCCGGAGCGAACTGCCGTGGGTCAAGGTGGACAAAGAATATGTCTTCGATGGCGCGAGCGGCCCCGTCTCGCTGGGCGATCTTTTCGAGGGGCGGCGGCAATTACTGGTCTATCACTTTATGTTTGCGCCGGAGTGGACGCAGGGTTGCAAATCGTGCTCCCTTCTGGCCGATCATTATGACCCGGCGATCGTCCACCTGGCTCATCGCGACACCACGATGGTGACGGTTTCGCGGGCGCCGATCGACAAGATTTTGGCGTTCCGTGATCGGATGGGATGGCAGTTCAATTGGGTTTCGTCGGGCCGAAATCAGTTCAATCAGGACTACGGCGTCTATTTCACGCCGGAGCAGCGACAAGGCGGGCTCGCCATTTACAACTATGATCCGTCGCCGATTCCGATCAGCGACTTACCGGGACTCAGCGTTTTCACGCGAGATGAATCGGGCGCGGTGTTTCATAGCTATTCGACTTACGCTCGTGGCCTCGATATTTTCCTCAATGTTTACAACCTGCTTGATACGACGCCGATGGGGCGCAACGAAGATCTGGGTCAAGGGATGGCTTGGACGCGGCATCATGATCGCTATGGAATTCCTGGCTTTGTCGATCCTTGGGTTGAAGCCGACGCCGCGCAGGCGGGAGCTGTTTGATGTCGCTCGACTCCAAGGTTGAAGGCTTCGCAATTATGAACCATTGCGAAGCGCCCGGGCTAAAGTCGAGTTCACTGAGCGGCTGCTGTTGCCAGAAACCGGCTCGAATGCCGGCCTCGGGCGTAGGACTTTCGATTCTCGGCATCGTTGGGTGGTTAGCGCTGCCGACGTGCCCGCTCTGTTTGGCGGCCTATGTGGCGGTATTTTCAGGGCTGAGCATTTCTGCGGCTTATGGCCGCGTTCTCTATTTCGCGCTGGAGGTGGTTGTTGCCGCCTGTTTTCTCGCGGGCGCGGTTCGGCTTGGAATTGCAGCTTGGCGATGGCTTTGCCAGCATCCTCGTCGAATGAACGGTTAACTACGGCACGAAGCTCATCCCACGGGATTCTCAAGCGGGTCTATCGGATCGCCAAATAGCTTTGTAGAAAGCAATGGACTTGTGGAGCGGCTGCAACGAATCGGTTTTCCTTGCGAAGTGTCCAATCATAGAGATTTCCCTCGATGCGACACTGGCGGTTGGGCGTTCTGGCATGGCTTGAGCACCTTGCGAAAAAACTAAAGCGATGGGGCTGGAGCGAGGCGATCTTGCCAGTCTCGGCGCTGGTCGTGTTGATGCTCGGCTACGGCTTTGTCAAATTGGCTGATGTCGTCAAAGTAGGCGGAACTCAGAGTTTTGATGAATGGCTTCTCCGCGCGATGCGGCGGACCGATGACTTGTCGATTCCAATCGGACCAATGTGGCTTCGAGAAGGAATTCAGGATGTGACGGCATTGGGCAGTCCGGTCATTCTTCTGCTGATGCTGATCGCGGTGGTGGGTTTCATGCTGATGATTCGGCAGCGCCGCCTCATGCTCTTTACGGTGGTCACGACGACTGTGGGGGCCCTGGGATCTGTTCTTCTAAAATATCTCATGGGACGGGATCGCCCTACCGTCGTCCCGCATCTGCGCGAGGTATCATCCTCAAGTTTTCCGAGCGGTCACGCGATGTTGTCGGCGGTCGTCTACCTGACGCTGGGAATTTTACTGATGGAGGTGATGCCGAGCCGGGCGGTCAAAGCGTATTGCTTGATCTGGGCGATGCTGCTCACGTTCCTGGTCGGAGTCAGCCGCATCTACTTGGGCGTGCATTATCCCTCAGATGTCTTGGCGGGGTGGATGGCGGGAATTGCGTGGGCTTTGGCGTGCTGGGCTGTTGCTCATTACATTCGACGCAGGGATGTGACGAACGAGAGTGGATTTCGTTGAAGTTCTTGGCGCCCCGATATGATAGTCAGCAGGCGGAATTTGCCGCGGCTCGCTTATAGCGCCACAAGTCTCCTTTGAGAGAACAAAAATGCCTTGGTTGGAATGGTACAACTCGCTCGCGAAACCGAGCTGGACGCCTGCGCCGGCGACGATTGGGCTGATTTGGCAAATTCTTTATCCGATTATCTTGATCAGCTTTGGCTTTGTGTTCGTGCAGGCGATCCGGCGCAAAATTCCTTGGCTCGTTGCGTTGCCGTTTGCGATTAATCTGGTGGCCAACGTCATCTTCACGCCAATTCAATTTGGGATGCGAAACTTGCCCTTGGCTGCCGTCGATATCTTGATCGATTGGGCCACGATTATTTGGATGATGGTGGTGGTATGGCGACATTATCGCTGGGTGGCTGTAGCACAGATTCCTTACTTTGTCTGGGTATCGATTGCGACTGTGCTGCAACTGTCGATCACTTGGATGAATTGGGGGAGGGCATGATTCGTCTTGGCCTCTGCTGTATTTTTCGTGACGAGCCGATCAAGTTCGTTACGACGACGGCCACCGCGATTAGCAAGTTGAAGCGGCCTGACGCTTTAGCGAAGTTGAGCCGACTTTGCCTGGAGAATGCCGACTCGCTGCTCGCTGCACTTCAGTTTTGCGCCGCTAATGGAATTGTTTGCTTCCGAGTGAACAGCCAGATTCTTCCGATCAAGACGCATCCAACGTGCGGATACGAAGTCACGGATTTGCCAGAGGGCGACGAAGTCATTCGCCGCTTCCAATTATGTGGCACATTCAGCAAGAATCACAAGCTGCGAACTTGCTTTCATCCTGATCAATTTGTCGTCTTGAACTCCCAGCGGCCGGAAGTGGTTGAGCTGTCGTTGCGAGAACTGGAATATCAAGCCGAGGTGGCCGAGTGGATCGGCGCCGACGTGATCAACATCCATGGCGGCGGGGCGTACGGAGATAAGCAAAAGGCTCTCGCTGATTTCGCCAAGTGTCTTGAAAGACTTTCCCCGAGAGCTAGGAGCCGCTTGACCGTCGAGAATGACGACAAAATCTACACTCCGGCCGATCTGCTACCGATTTGTAAAGCGACCGGCATTCCGCTGGTTTACGACGTGCATCACCATCGCTGCAATCCCGATGGCTTGAGCATTGAGCAGGCCACCAAGAAGGCGCTGGCGACCTGGAATCGGGAGCCGATGTTTCACCTCTCCAGCCCGCTCGATGGCTGGGAGGGTCCGAAGCCGGAGCGGCATCACGATTTCATCGACGTGCACGATTTCCCCGAGTGCTGGCGGCGAAAGAAAATCACAGTTGAAGTCGAAGCGAAGGCGAAAGAAGTCGCGGTCAAGAAACTAATGGCGGACTTGAAGGCAAGTGAGCCCGAGGTGACTTGGTTCGTGTATCTCTTGCGATGTGCGGACGGCTCTCTCTACACCGGAATCACCAATAATCTGGCCCGCCGCCTCGAGATGCACAACGCGGGAACAGCTTCGCGTTATACTCGCAGCCGTTTGCCGGTTGTCTTGGTCTATCAGGAGGCGCAGGCCAGTCGCAGTTTGGCGCTGAAGCGAGAGCTGGAGATCAAGGCTTTGTCGCGACCAGCCAAGGAATCACTGATTGCCGCAGCGGCAAAGGTCAAGCAGCGGGTCAAAAGCTCATGACGATTTGACTGACCCACTCCGGACTGCTGGCCGACAATTGATAAGAACAAAATAAGGTGAATGAATGTTGCTTCTCGCGCAGAACGCCCCTCCCGACAATTCCATTTCCTGGACGGGCGTGGGGACAATGATCGCCATGGGCGTTTCACTGCTGCTAGTGGTTGCGGCATTCCTCGTTCTCTTGTTTCGG
The DNA here is from genome assembly GCA_046595915.1 of Pirellulaceae bacterium. Lineage (GTDB taxonomy): Bacteria > Planctomycetota > Planctomycetia > Pirellulales > Pirellulaceae > JBKJSI01. Next base: position 14,873 of record JBKJSI010000485.1, on the reverse strand, counting down.
CATCTTCATTCAGTTCGGCAATTGGCACATATCGAGCGGATGCGATCCCTCGAAGCGGGGTTTCCGCTGGAAGCATCGGACGAAGCCAAGATGCGAGCGAAGTTCATGCACAACGCCTTCTGGATTTCATTCTGGCTGGTCGTTAGCGTACCCGGCGCTGCTCTGTCCGCTGCTTCCGCTGGGACAGCGAAGGTCAATGGAAATATCATGCTGCTTGCCGTGATTTGGAGCGGGGCCGCCCTGGCAAGTATCGCAGCGGTCGCCGGCGCCACAGTGCTGATGCTCAAGACCCGGCCGCGGAGATCAGAAGAGGATTCAAATGTTGCTCCCAAATTCTCCAGGCCAATGAAGATGTGAGAAACTTGTAGAGGTGCTTAAAGTTATTTGAGGTAGATGGAGTGGCCGGCATGGCGCCTTGGCAAGCGATTTCACTGTGTAAAACATGCTCAAATGGGCGGGAAGTCCGGACGGCGCGGTCTATGTTTCTGCTTTGCGAATTGTCAGCGAGCAATCCCCACTACGCAAAGTACCCTCCGCAGCCGATTGGACGCTGTGATGGATATGCTCCGATGAGAAAGGCACTAGAATCCAGGCCAGAAGACCTTCCAAATCCGCCAGAGAGCCGGCCATGATGGAGTGTGCTCATTGAAGATTCAGCATCCCAAGCTTGCGAAGCTACTTCAGTTGGCTTACTCCGCCGAGAAGGCTGCCGCGTTTGCCTATATCGGCCACGCCGGCTCGGTGAAAAGCCTCGAGCAGAAAGCGGCGATCAAGCAGATCGAAATCGATGAATGGGGCCACCGCGAGACGGTCCTCTCGATCATGAAGCACTATGACATTTCTCCCTCACGCTACTACGAATACAAGTATCACGTCATCGGCAAGATTATTTCGTCGAGCTGTTACGTTATCGGCTGGTTTATGCCCTATTACTTCGCGGGACGTCTCGAAAGTGGCAACGTCTGCGAGTACTTCATCATGATGCGCTATTTTAACGAAATCGGTATCACCGAGCATGATGAAGCGCTCTACGAAATGGGATTGAAGGAAAAAGATCACGAAGTCTATTTTCGAAAAAGCCTCGAGAACAATAAACTGCTACCGCTGTTCGAGAGAATCTTTGGATGGGGTCAAAAGAGCAGTTTTAACGATATCGATCTGGAGAGCAGAGTTCCGATCGAAGAGTCCAAAGGCTATTGTCAACATCGAAAATAGATTAGCTCTATTGTACCGTGATGACGTTGCCACTTTGCATGGAAGCTGAAACCACATGAGCGACATTTTTTCGCCCGGCCCCACACCGAACACGGTTCGCGCCGCTGATGGCAAGGTCATGACCATTCCCGTTGGCTGGGTTCTCTTGCCGCCCGGTGATGCGGCTTTAACCCGCCGGGTAAAAGCGGCAGGAGATCATTGGGCCGTGGCCGAGAAAAAGGGCCGCAAAGTCTTCTCGCATGGCATTTGGACATTGGCATCGACAATTGAGCGCATTCGAGCGGAGCTTGAAGCTGAACGATCAACCGAAGGTTTTGCCAAGAAAAAGGAAGCCGATGCAAAGCGCCGCGAAAAGGCTCAAGCGGAATATGTGGAGGACTTCACGGGCGCAGTCGTGACTTTCCTCGCGTTCCACCCGGCGCACTCGGATCTCGCGAAGCGGCTGGCCCGAGTTGTTTCTGACCATGCCACGCCGGTGGGAAGCGGAACGGTCGCCCGTACGAAACGAATTCCGGTCGAAGAAAGAGCCGAGGCCGCCGTCATTGCCTGGATGCGGCACCAGACTACGGGCTATGACTCAATGAAGATCGCCCGAGTCAAAGGGAAGCGACGCGAAGTGCGCAGAATGCTGGCTCAGCGGTCCCAGGAGCTGTTACGCCGATACCGCAGAGGCGAAACGAATAACGACCCCTGCCCGCTTCGTACCGCATTAGAACAGTCAACAAAGTAAAAGAGAAAGTTGCCCCAGCGAGACGCTATCTGGGCCCTCTGGGCAATGTGTCAAAAACAAGCCTTTTTCCAATACCAAGTTGCACCTGCTACTGCTCCCGAAACTGGCCAGTGCTGGCCAGTCAGGCCACCGAGACCGAGAGAGATAGCCTCGGCCAGCTGCCACGACGCCAACCGGCGCCGAAGAATCCGCAGAAGCGGGAACCGCATCAAAAAAGATTCCCGGCACGACTGGCGCGGACGCGTCAACGCCTTAACAAATTCACGGCAGTTTAACCCACGGCAACCGCCTGCGAGGCTTCCATCATCCGCTGTTGAGCCAGCGTTGTATCGGCATTGAGCCGCATCGTGACCGCCCAGCGGCCGTCGACATCGCCCATGACATGCCAGTGAGGGAGCATCGCCACCGATTGATGGACGAGTTCAAAGCCACCTTCGGATTGGCTGACGGACTCGATCGGGAAAGTCCAAACCGCGGTCGGCTTATCGACTGTCCACACGACGCGGATTCCGAGCCATTGATCGACCAGGCACAAGTCCTGAACGTCTGAGAGTTGCAAGCGCGTGCCGAGGTGTCCCATCGGTGAACCGCCGAGTCGCTGGAAGAAGCGGTCGGATGCGCCGGAGGGGAGAGCGGCGAAGTTGAATTCGACTGCGAAGGGGAGTGAGACGCCCGGCGGCAGGCCTTCGATCAAGTAAGAAATTTCCAGCGTCGATTGATTCGCGAAGCAGGAGATGCCCTTGGTGACCTTGATGGGGTACTGGCCTACATTTCCGTCGCGCGAGAGGAGAACCTGGACGCGATCGGCGCTGCGACGGATTCGCGCGTCGTAAACCCCATCGACAAAATCGCCGCGCTCATTTGCTTCACCGCGCGCGACGGCGTCGAGCGTCGTATTGGAATCGTAGAAATGATCGATCAGCGACTTTCGCGGGTGACTGTCATACTGCAGCCTTTGATCGAGGCCTGGTTGCTTAAAGACGACGCGATCGTGAATGCTCGCGGCGCTGCTGTGATTCTGACTGGCGCCCGCCAAGATCTTCTTGTGATACGCCTCAGGGCGGCGCATCAGCGTGGCGAGCAAGTTGAGGCAAATCGATCGCACATCGAGTTCATAGAGCATGCCGCCGCGCGACGGGGCGATCCAGCCAATGAGTTTGTCGTTGGCGAAGCGGATCTCTTGCCGCATGTCGAAGTTGAAATCGTCGGCAACCGCTTCGACCCAATTCGTTCCCCGATTTTGGGCCGAATCGAGCAGGTTGTCGGCGGCGATGAGCTGGTTGTAAATCGCGTTGCGCAAGTGGGGCAGATAAATGCCGCCGAATGCGCCGTGCCAATAGGGGCAATTGCACTGGCCGCGATAGAGCGCCTGTTGAGCGTACTTCAGTGGCTCGCTGGTGGGTTGGTCCTTTTCCGCCTTCTCCAGTCGGCGGCTGACATGCATCATCCGCGAGTACATCTCGTCGGCTTCGGCATACTTCACTTTGAAGTTGCGCCAGAATCCACCGCGAACAAATCGCTTGAGGCTTGGCCAGGATGGATGATGCTCCATCTCGTGAACCACGTGGTCATATTCCATCTGCCGCTCGACTGGCAGCGCCCACTCGGTCATCTCACGATAGCTGGCGTCGGGAATATAGATTTTTCCAATGGGCGCGACATGATCGACCGCGTCGGCCAGCGTGCAGGCATTGAGCCAAGAACGATTCGCCGAAAGCGCGTCTAGGAATCGCGTTAGCCAGCCATTTTGATAAACGTGCGCTTTTGTTTCAGGCCACGTGCCAAATTTCTCGCCGTCGTCGCCAAACACCACCACCGAGCCCGGCGCGACTTGATGGATCCGACCGAGATAATCGATCGTCTGCTGAGGGTCGGCGAAGGGAATGTAATAACGAAGCTGTTCGCTACCCGGGAAGACGGAGAGCAGGTTGCCATCTTCTTCGGTCAGGTAGTAGCCAAAGAGCTGATCATCAGTCAGGCCCGCGTTGCGGAAATGGAAATCATCGAGGACCGTGTATTTCATTCCGGCTTGTGCCAGGTCTTTGGTCAGGCTCTGTTCCCAGACCCGCTCGGGCATCCACATCCCTTGGACTTGCCCGCCGAGTCGTGCCTCGAGCCACTGAGTGTATTGCGTGATCTGACCAACGCGATCGCGCGAGGGGATCATCGTGAGGATCGGCTCATAGAATGGCCCACCCACGACTTCGATCCGACCCGCCGCCACCAAATTGGCCAGCCGATCTAAATACTCGGGATGATTCTGATCGAGCCATTCCATGAGCGGCCCGCTCGTGTGGAGCGAAAGCCTCAACTCGCTATATGGCTCGAACACATCGAGGAAGGGCAAGTAACTATCTTGATACGCCTGCTCAAAGACGCCGCCAAAATTGCCGACGGGCTGATGGTTGTGCAGGACTAAGCAAAATCGAAGCGCTGTCATAGTAGTAGTGTCGCCGCAGGCGAAGCAGTGCTAGGAAGTTAAATGCTAAGCAGCTCATCTAGCTCAATGGGGCAGGTAGCCCGCACTGTCGCTGAATGCGCGCACTTGGAAAGCTTTATCGGCATCCGGGAGGGGGTATGCCAAGTTAGATTGTCTGGCAGAAACAGAGAACTCGAACGATTCGCCAATCCTATGCGAATGGCGCACCGAAAAAAGGGCGCAGCTGTGAAGCGGCCTCTTCAGGAGGCACGGGGTTAATGAAATCGCCTGTCGCCCACTCAAAGCCCGCCGCCTTCGCGATCCTGGGAAAAACCTCCAGCCGCCAGTGATAGCCCGCGCCAGTCGAAAACCCAGCCGAAGGCTCAAAAGGAGCCGTATCGAGGCAAAAGTTATAAGCAGGTCGCGGCAATAATCTTTCGAACGCCGTAACGACACGCTGGAGAAGCTGGGAAAGCGCGCTAATCTTTGCGGGCACAGCATCTTCAAAGTGTGCTTGGGGCTCGATCGGCGCCAACCAGACTTCGAAGGGAAACCGACTAGCAAAAGGACAGAGCACCGCGATGCCATTTAACTCAGCAACCATCCGGGCCCCATCGCGCCGTTCCTCTTCGATCAAATCGGCGACGAGCCCGCTGCCCTTCTTCGCTCGATACTCCGCACACCGCGCGACGCGAGCAGCGATCCGGCTTGGAACAATGGAAGTCGCCATCATCTGACTATGCGAGTGCTCGAGCGAAGCTCCGCCCGCGGCGCCGACATTTTTGAAGACTTGGGCATACCGAATCTCCGGCCGCTGCGACATCGCGCGGAGTCGATCTTGATAAGCCTTGAGCGTCAACTCCGCCTGCTTGGGCGAAAGATCGCCAAATGACGTCACATGGTCTGGCGACTCGACGATTACTTCATGAATGCCATAAGCCGGCAAGGCTTCGAACAGCCCCGGCCTGGTGGAGTCCGTCGACTCCGTTCCACAATCGGAATCCACTGCGGGAAATTTATTGGGAATGACCCGCACTTGCCAATCTTGTCGGTTCCTTCGCCCCGACACGAAGAATGGGTCAGAAGCCGTCACTGTCGAACCATCGAGAAAATAAGTCACCGAAGCGGGCGTCGCGAGCTTCTCATTTCCCTTGCAAAAGGGGCACGCAACGCCGAGATTTTCCTGAGCGACTTCTTCAATATCGTGAGGACGCTGCGCCCGTTCTTTGGAGATGATCACCCAAGAGCCGGTCAGCGGGTCGCGGCGATATTCCGCGAGATCAGAACCCGACGCCGGTTTTGATATCGGCGTTAATACGGTCTCATCCGCTGGAGCGAAGAGTGCGGCGCTTTTCAAGGGAGAAGGGTTTGGCCGAAGCACCGATTGACCCGCAGGCGGTTGAATCATGGAAGCGGTCTCGCGTCTCGAAAGAATACTGCCAATCAACGCGTTACGCCACTGAAAAAACCACGATTTCTAGTCCCACTTTCTAGCGCCGCTTCAAGATCAGCACGACATCTTCGGTCTGCTCATCGATTTTCTGCGGATGCTTGATTTCATAACGAAAATCGTAGGTTTCGGCCACTTCGAACTCCGGCACACACGTCAAAAGGTCGCGTAGCTGACGGGCCGTGTAAGAGCGGAAGACCAGCTCGTCCAAAATCTGCGAATGCTCGGTCGGCTTGTAAATATCGAGCACCATCTTGCAGCGTTCTTGCCGCTTTTTGAGATCGCGTTGGGTTGTCGTCAGGGTCGTCGTAATCGAGAGATTCCCCCGCCGCGCGGCCCAGGACTCGCTTTCCATTGGCTCACCCTTGGTCGGCGTCAAATGGAGCCCCAGCGCATAAATGCCGCCGATCCGCACCGCCCTCGCCATGCATTTTAGATGAGCTTGAGCCAGTTCCGCCGTTAGCAAATGGCGAAAACTATTGATGGTGTTGAACGCCGCATCGACTGGCTTTTTGAGTTGGAAGTCGGCCATGTCGCCGACCCACACATCTCCCTTAATGCTATTTCGCTTGAGCCGCTCTTGGCAAAACTCCACCGCCCGAGGATTGAGGTCGAGCCCACTCACGGAGAACCCCGCTTTGGCCAGACGATAAACTAGCCGGCCCGTGCCGCACGCCGGCTCGAAGAGTGTCTTGGTCTTTCCAGACACATGTTTCTTGAACACCTGCTGCAGAAACTTAAACTCCGCCTCCCAATCGGAGCCGAAAACCAGATCGTAGTAGGTGGGATAGTCGTAGAGATTTTTCGGTTTCTTGTCTTCTTTCAGTGTCGCCGTTCGCGTCATGCTCGTCTTTCTGCTTGCCGATCGTTTGCTTCGAATGCGTTACGAACGTTCTCCATCGAGAGAACTATTACCGCCCAAATGCCTATGGGTAGGCAATAGTAAAACGGAAATATCGCCAAGATGGAAGCTGTGAGTGCGGCCGACCATGACCTTAAACGGATCATCTTAATTGCCCCAAACAGCCCGGCTATCGATAAGATAAAAACTACAAACGAAAGTCCGAGTTGTGCCATGATGGAAAGCTCAGCATCATTTCGCATTTCTTGGGTCGATAAAACCGCAAGGCTTGCAATTAACAACAACCCAAATTGAGCTGCGGAAAAAATCAGCATGACGATGTAGGTAATTAGCAAGAAAATTCCTGGAATCATCACCATCGTCCTAACGGACTCAATATTCGCGCCGCGTCGATAACCACTCGACGCGCCCATCGCCGGCGCCGCGTAAGGATTACTGCTCCCCACATTCGCGCTCGATGCGATCTGATCCCACCTGGGGGCCGCCGCCGCTGGTAGCGCCGCCCCTTGAGTGGCGAACGGATCTGCTGCTGTGATCGGTTTTAAGTTGCCAAAGATCGCCCCGCCGGTTGGCTGAAACTGCGGAGCCGTCGATGGAGCAATTGGCTGAAGCTGCGGAAGATCCTTGAAAATATCATCCAGCGGATTGGCAACGACCGGAGCAAGCGGCGCCGTCGGAGGCTTCGGCGCAACAGGCGCCGCACCTGCCGTCGGAACAGCACTCGCCATCGGCAGCGAAAGCCCCGGACTCGTCGGCATCACGGGCTGCGAAGGAAACACCGGCTTGTTGGGCATCGCTGGCTTCGGTGCAGCAGCCGGGAACGCCGGCTTTTCCGCACCACGCCACGCATTCGGTTTTGGCTTCAGCGTTCCGCCAATACCCGAACTGGAACTGCTCGCCGGCGTCGTTGATGTTGGTGCAGTCGGAACGGGCTGAAGTCCATCATCAGCAAGCCCAATATCGATCTGCGGCGACGGCGCGACCTTCGGCGCTGCGGCAGCGGCAGCAGGCGAAGTCGGATTTGGGGTCGGCGCCGGAGTTGTCGCTAAAGTTGGAATCGGTGTAGGTGTTAAACTCGGGTTCGGCTTCGAGAGCTTAAATGCCGAAGCCGCATCCGCAGCCGAAGGAATCGCGGCCGCCAGTTTGTCGAGCGGATTAGGAATCGGCATCCCCGCTGTCGGAAGCGAAATCGGCGCCGGTGAACTCATCACCGGAATCTGCAAATCCTTGCCGCAAGTCGGGCAATTGACGCGCTTCCCCGCCTTGGCATCCGGCGCACGCAACCGCCGGTTGCAGTTATCGCAAGTAAATTCCACAGGCATGCCAATTCAACTCCCGCCACCCCAAATCGCCCATCGCTCGGCGCCACCTATCGTAGTTGAGCGCCAGCCCATTGTTGAGTCTTCTTCCTGGATGAGCAATAGTTTTTTATGAGCAATACGGCTGATGTCGCACCATAAAGCCCTGGCAATCAAGGGATGACGGAATTCCCCCTGTCATCGTTGCGTCGAATTCGAGCTTTTCGCCCAAAGAATTTCCGAAAAAGTGCCGGTTAAACGCGCGTTAGCTCATCCAGCTTGTGCCGCAGATCGCGCGATAGCTCCGCCATCAAATTGCTCAAAGCCGCCTTCCTGACCACCGGTCGCGATTCAACTACGGCCGCCGCTGCTTCTGTCACCGAAGGCGAAACCGGCCCACATTCGCCCTGCGTGATCCGTTGCGAGCGAACGCCATTGTAGAAGTGCGAGCAATTCCGCGCATCGGCCTTCGCTGCATAGAGCGCCAAATCGGCGTGCTTCAGGAGTTCGCTCGCATTCGCTTCCACGCCCGCCACCGCGAGTCCGCAACTGGCGGTTACCCGCAGCATTTTTCCTTCAAATGGGACTTCGGTTTTTTCGATGACCTTTCGAATCCGCTCGATCGCTAAAGTTGCTTGATCCTCATCGCGAACGGCGAAGATCACCGCGAACTCTTCGCCGCCAAGCCGGCCGACCATGTCACCCTGCCGCGCCGCATGTGCCAGCGACCGACCGATCGAAGCCAAAACTGCGTCGCCCGCCAAGTGACCAAACTTGTCGTTGAACTTCTTGAAGTAATCGACATCGAGCAATGCGACAAATAGCGGCTGCTGCACTTCTCGCCAAGCCGTCAAGCGACGGCCAAGTTCATCATCAATCGCGCGGCGATTTGGCAAGCCGGTCAGCCCATCTGTGCGGGCCTCCGTCATAAAGTCGGTGATGTTCTCGGTGTGCTCATGCAAACGGGATTCAACATCATTGAGCCGCTGCTCGAGTTTTGCGTTTAGTTGAAGCGTCTTCGCAAGCAGCGCCGATGCGGCAACGTCCTGGTCGCTCGACGGCTCCATTGTCTTCGATGAGCTTGATGCCAATCTTGCCCTCCGAAGCTTCCTTCCGACCAGAATCGCAATCGCCAATAGTCCACAAACCGCCACCACAGCCGCTAATGCTGCAAAAGCAAAGTTCGTCGAAATGGCAATGATCGTGTCCATGAAACCTTGTCAGCGCCCGCCGAATCCGAATGTGAAAACGCACAGGAAATCGTAGGTCACCCAGGATTTGATGCCCCCACGAAGTGGGATGGCTCCCCTAGAACAGGGTAAACCACAGTGAGCCTAGCCCGTAGAACCGAGACAAACGGAATCTTCGGCAATTTGCCCCAATTAGCACTCAGAAGACGAATGGGTTGTCCGAACAACAAGGCGCCGGTCTAATCGCACAGTTCCTGCCCAAGTAACGACGCACCCGCGATGCCTCAAGAGAACCGAACATGGACGTCCCCTCATTCGAAATCGTCGTTTTCGAAGACACCCACCTCGCCAGGCTCGACCCCGTCGCCACCGCGCGCCCCGCTTACGCCATCACTTCCGGAAGCTACCGCCTCATCGACTGGCTATGCCAACTCGGCGCTCGAACCATCTGCGGCATCGTCCGCCCCCATCTCCGCCAAATCCAACGCCTCGACTTCTCCGCACTCAGCGGTGAAGAGCCGAGTGAAGCCACAGCCCGGCTCTACATCAACGCCCGCCTTATTGCCAGCCGAAAGAACTTCGAAACGCTCCGCGACTGGACCAAATCAAATCGACCCGGCGCAATGCTCGAAGGCGACGAACTCATCGCTGCCTGGCTCCCCGCAGGAAAAGCCTCGCCCTTCGGCGCCGATTTCTCCGCATCTGCGGCAACATTGCTCCCTCGCCTTGAATTGAGGCTGAAAGCGGTTCGATATCCTCACGACGTCGTGCGCGCCAACATGGAAAACATTCGCGAAAACCTCGAACACCGCATCGCCAGCGGCGCATACAAACAACTGCAAGACGGAGTCTTCGTCGCCGAAGGCGCAAAGCTCGGCGCCCATGTCGTCACTCAATCCGCCGATGGCCCGATCGTTCTCGATGAAAAAGCCTCGATCGGTCCGTTCTGTCTGTTGCGCGGCCCGCTTTATATCGGTAAAGGAACGCGCGTCATCGAACATGCCGCCATCAAAGACGCCGTCTCGATTGGGCATACCTGCAAGATTGGCGGCGAAGTCGAAGCCGCGGTCATGGAGCCTTACTCCAACAAGCAGCACCACGGTTTCCTCGGCCACAGCTACCTCGGCAGCTGGATCAACCTTGGCGCCGGCACCTGCAACAGCGATCTCAAAAACACGTATGGCGTTGTGAACATGGACTACCGCGGCGGCAAAGTCCCCACCGGCATGCAATTCGTCGGCATGATGATGGGCGACTACGCCAAATCCGCTATCAACACCGGCATTTTTACCGGCAAGACCGTAGGGGTGTGCAGCATGCTCTACGGCTTCGTCACGAGCAACGTTCCTAGCTTTGTGAACTACGCCCGCCTCTTCGGCCAGGTCACTGAATTGCCCCCCGAAGTCATGATCGCGACCCAGCAACGCATGTTCGCCCGACGAAACGTCACCCAGCGGCCTTGCGATATCCAGTTAATTCACGATCTTTATGAGTTAACCCGCGAAGAACGCCAAATGGCTAGCGAGCCGATGGCTCTTTAACTAGGTTTGAATGAGCTAAATTTACGAATCGAAGGCCGTTTGGCGTCTTACCTCTTGTCCCCGCTCTCCCCCTCAAAATCATGTCGCGTTTGAGTCAGATTTTCGCCCCCGGTCGATTTGGGCTTTCGTTTGAGCTATTCCCCCCCAAAACGGTCGAGGGAGAAGCGGCCCTCTACCAAAATCTTGCCGAACTCGCCGCGTTCAAGCCCGACTTCGTCACCTGCACTTACGGCGCTGGCGGTTCGACTCGTTCGAAAACGCTGGAAATCATCTCTGAGGTGAAATCGAGACACGGCTTACCCATTGCCTCGCACCTCACTTGCGTCGGCAGCACCAAAGATCAACTCCGCGATTACCTTCGCGACGCACTGGAGAAAAAAGTCGACTTCATCGTCGCCCTTCGCGGCGATCCGCCCAAGGGTGAAACAACGTTCACTGCGGTCGATGGCGGCCTCCGTTACGCCAATGAACTCGTCGCCATGCTTAAGGCCGAGTTCCCGCAGTTTGGCTTACTGGTCGCCGGCTATCCTGAGACCCATCAAGAAGCGATCAGCCCCGAGACCGATCTCGACAATCTCAAACGCAAAGTCGACGCTGGCGCAGACATCATTGTGACTCAGCTCTTCTACGATAACGCTGACTTTTTTCGATTCCGCGATAAGTGCGTTGCCAAGGGCATTCGCATCCCGATCGTTCCCGGTTTGTTGCCGGTCACCAACTTGTCACAAATCCAGCGAATTACTTCGCTCTGCAAAGCGAAGCTGCCGGAGCCGTTTGTGGCAAGACTCTCGCAGCGCGACGACGCTGATTGGCAGTTCCAGGCCGGCGTCGAGGAATGTACGAGGCAGGCTCAAGAACTGATTGATGCGGCCGCGTCGGGCATTCACTTTTATGTACTTAATAAATCCCATGCCACCGCAGGTGTACTCAAATCGATCCGGCGGCCCGTGTAACGGGGATGTCAAATGAGCCCGAATTGCGGCATGCAAAAACCGCTTGTTTTTGCAACATGATCAAGATGCTCAAGATGATCACTATCTAGGGCAAGATGATCACGATCTAGGGCAAGATGATCACGATCTGGGCCTAGATGATCAGGTAAGCTTGGCGGGAAGGTTGTCTAGATGTCGGAAAGCCGACCGGTGGAATCGCCGAATGTCGCCAGGTCGCTAACTCCCATCCTTTCAGCAACACTTAAGAACATATTGCACATCGGCTTGCCACCATGCTTGATGTGGCGGCCGGGCGTCAGGATGCCGCCGCCGCTTCCGGCGAGCAGTACCGGCAAATCGTCGTGAGTGTGCCGATTTGCATCTGCGTTGCCGCCGCCATAAACAATCATCGAATTGTGAAGTAAGGACTTGCCATCGAGATCTTTTTGCTCGTTCATCTTCTTCAGGAACTTAGCAAACTGCTCGACATACCAGCGATCAATCTTGGCGACCTTCTCGATTCGCTCGGCGTTGTTTTGATGGTGCGATAAGTCGTGATGACCCTCGACAATGCCGATTTCACTGAATGAGCGATTGCTGCCGTCATGCGAAAGACAAAACGCGGCGACCCTCGTCTGATCCGTTTGAAATGCCAGAAGTAGCAGGTCATACATCACACCGACATACTCGGTGTAACTCGTCGGAATCCCAGCCGGAGTCTCCACCGCCGGATCAGGCGTCTTACCAAAACGCTCCGCCTTTTGAATTCGCAATTCGATCTCCCGAACGCTCGTCAGGTATTCATCGAGCTTCGTTCGATCTTTCCCGCCAATCCGTTTTTGCATACTGCGCGCGTCATCGAGCACAAAATCAAGAATCGACCGCTGTTCCTGCATGCGGCGTTGCATGCTCGCAGTCCTCTCGCCAGGCGCACCACCGCCAAACATTCGCTCGAAAACAAGTCGAGGATTACTCTCCGCCGCAACGGGAGTCGTCGGCGAACTCCAAGAAATGTTGTATTGATAAGCGCAGGAATACCCCGAATCGCAACCCGCAATTTGCCTCGAAGCATCGCAGGTGAGTTCAAGTGAAGGAAATCTCGTCTCGCCGCCAACCTTGTTAGCGATCACCTGATCAATCGAGATGCCCGCCTGAATATCGGTATCGCTTTTGCGCAATCGAGTTCCCGTGAGAAACACTCCATTGCCCCGCGCATGATCGCCACCACCATCTTTCCCGGCGGTCGCATTTTGATGATCAAGCCCGCGCATCACTTGAATATGCGATCTCAAATCGGCGAGCGGTTCGAGCGTTGCATTGAATTGAAACTCGGTCCCCTCGCCATGTGGCTGCCAAGCTTTTGGAATAGCGCCATTAGGAAAAAAAATAAACGCCGTACGCAGCGGTGCGCCAGTGGCGGTCTTGGCGAGGCCAGGCGCCGCATCCGCCGCGATGGCAAGCGCCGGTCGCAATGACTCGAGTGCCGGCAATGCGACAACTGCGCCCAACCCTCGAAGAAGGTTTCGACGATTCAAACGACCGCTCGACTTCTGCTCACTCATTTATTTGGTCTCCGCAGTGATTTCCGCTGCCTGCATTATTCGTGTTCGCTGAAAGGGCGCCGACTCAATCAACCCCAATATGAGGCTAGAAAGTCGGCCATCCTCTTTTTCAAGTCGCACTACTAATTGATCGACCGATTCCACATCAAAATCCTCGACTCCTCGCCCCAGCGAGTAGATCAGGAGTTTTTCCGCCATGGTTCGATAGAACTGTGTCTTATGCTCAGTCGCCAAGATGTGCTTGAGTTCGCGGACATTGGTAAAGGCCTGCCCTGTGACCAGCTTACCCGCAGGATCGATCGGCTGTTCAAATTCCTTCTCGCGCCACATTCCCATCGCGTTGAAATTCTCTAGCGCTAAGCCGAACGCATCCATTCGATCATGACAAGAGGCACAAACGGGGCTCTCCCGATGCAGCGCCATCGTTTCGCGCAGCGTTGGCTTTCGTCCCTCAAATTTCTTACTCGCATCCTCCAGCGGCGGAATATCAGGCGGAGCGGGAGGCGAGGGCGTCCCGAGAATGTGATCCAGCACAAACAAGCCTCGCTTCACCGGCGAAGTCCGATCAGGATTCGAGGTGACCGCGAGCACGGTTCCCTGAGTCAAAACTCCGCCGCGAGTCGAATCAGCGGGTAATTTCACATAGCGCATTTCTTGCCCGGCAACCTTGAGATCATCAAGGCCATAGTGCTTCGCCAATTTCTCGTTGAGGAACGTGTAATCGCTTTCGAGAAACTCGACGAGGCTCTTGTTCTCTTTCAAGATGTGATCGAAAACGAGCTCCGATTCTCGCTTCATCGCCCGCTTCAGTTCGCCGTCAAGTTGGGTCCGTGGCGGTCGAAAGCCAAATCCCCGGCGCTGCCCCTGACCCGGTGGCCCACCCGCCGGCGGAGCATCTTCCCTCGCCAAAACCGCGCGGGCGTTAATCTGCATGCCATCGATATCCCGCGCCTGAAGCCACTGACCCACAAAATTCTCGGTCAGCGCGGCCGCGCGAGAATCGGCGAGCATGCGTTTCACTTGTCCAGCCAAGTTGGCTCGCAGCTTGCCTTCGGAAGCGAGCTGCATCAGTTCTTCATCAGGCATCGACGACCAAAGAAAATAAGAGAGCCGCGAAGCGAGTGCGTATTCATCGACCAGTGGAAATGGCCCCGAGTACCCAACCAATTCCTCTTCGCGATAAAGAAATCGAGGCGAAGCCAGCACCGCTGCCATCGCCTGTGATATGCCTTTTTCAAAGGAGCTACCCGGGGCGTCGTAGATCGACTCTGCAAAATTCGTTAAACGGTCAACCGTGGCGGAGTCGGCTGGCCGACGATACGCCCTCGTCGCAAATTTCTGTAGTAATTCTATTGCATATGCTCTGCGTTCAGCCGAATCGGCGGGGACTTCCTTGGGAAAGACACGCTCATATCCCGAGGGCCGCACCCAAAACTCCGGCGCCATCGGCCCGCGCACCGTGACGGAATCGAGCCTCAGCGCTAACGTCCGAATCTGCTTTTGATCGGGCGTTAGCGGCGCAACGGCGATTTCAAATGTGTGCTCGCCCGGCTGCCATTGGACATCAAACTTGTAAACAAACTGCTTTCCGCCCTCGCGAACGTATTCCTGCTCGTGGACCGCCACGCCATCGATTTTGTAGACCACTTTGCAGCCGTTGTAGTCAAACATGTT
>JBKJSI010000353.1:0-2880 GCA_046595915.1 Pirellulaceae bacterium | reverse complement strand
GCGGCGGTCTCCACCATCAAACCGCTCCTGACGCGGCGCAAACCGCCAATTATCATAGCGTTCCCGCAAAGGTAATTTTGCGGTAAGTATTTGCGGCGGTCTCCACCATCAAACCGCTCCTGACGCGGCGCAAACCGCCAATTATCATAGCGTTCCCGCATCGAGCGAGATTTCCTCTTCCGGTCCGCGAAAAAGAGCCCGCCTCCCATGTCTTCCGCACCCGCCAAAGGTCGTCTGCAGGGCATTTATACCCCCAACATAGTCCCCCTCGATAACCAGGGCGACATTAACGAACCCGAACTGCGGCGATATGTTGATTGGCTGATCGATCATGGCGTACACGGCCTTTACCCCAATGGTTCGACCGGCGAATTTCCGCGTTTCACCGTCGAAGAGCGAAAGCGAATCATCGAGATCGTCGTCGACCAGACGCGCGGCCGAGTGCCGATTCTGGCCGGCGCAGCCGAAGCCAATGTCAAAGAGACCGTTCGCGCCTGTGAGTATTACCATCGCCTAGGCTGCCGCGCGGTGGCGATCGTCTCTCCCTTTTACTACAAGCTCAGCCCGCAGGCGGTGTACGCTTATTTCAAAGAGATCGCTCAAAACAGCCCGATCGATATCACGCTCTACAACATTCCCCTCTTCGCCTCGCCGATCGATGTCGCGACAGTCGTCAAGCTCGCGGAAGAGCACACCAATATCATCGGCATCAAAGATTCCTCCGGCGACCTGCCGCACATGATGCGAATGATCGCGGCGGTGCGCCCGCTTCGGCCCGACTTCACCTTCCTCACAGGCTGGGACGCCGCGCTAGTCCCGATGATGCTCGTCGGCTGCGATGGCGGCACGCATGCCACGTCCGGCGTCGTCCCCGAGATCACGCGCAAGCTTTACGACCTCACAGTCGCCAAGCGAATCGATGAAGCGATGAACCTGCAATATCGCTTGCTGCGGCTCTTCGACGCGATGATCTATCACAGCGAATTCCCCGAGGGTTTTCGTTTGGCGCTCTCACTACGCGGCATCGTCCCCGGCAAAGGCCGCCAACCCCAATCGGCAAGCCAACAGGCGTCCCTCGATCGCTTACGAGACCAGATCCAGTGCCTCATGGCCGAAGAGGGATTTACCAGCGAGCCACTATGCGGCTGCCCAACCGAGCATGGCGTCGACCCAGATCGCGTTGCACGGATCGTTCAAGACGTGGTGGGCGAACTACGTCGACGGGGCTTGGCGTCGAATTGAGATTGGGTCTTAGCAATTTACTCCCGCGAACTGGTCGCGTTTTCTCGGCATGGTAGCTGGAGAGGGAACAGACCTATTTCCATTGAAGTTGGCGATTCTCTGATAAGTTTGAGCGACAAACCTGCTCACCGCGGCTGAAGAGTTAGCTCTGTTCCCCTGATGGTGGCCGACTGCCTGCGGAGCTTTCCATCACTTCCAGTCAAACCGTTGCCCCGTAATTCGCTCAAACGCCTCCACATATTTCGCTCTTGTCTTTTCAACGACTTCGTTCGGCAACACCGGTGGCGGGCTGTTTTTGTCCCAAGTGGTCGTCTCGAGATAGTCGCGAACGAATTGTTTGTCGAACGAAGGCTGGGCGCTCCCTACTGTATACGAATCAGCGGGCCAGAACCGCGAACTGACAGGCGTGAGCACTTCAACCGCCAAAATCAGACCTCTGCCGTCATGCCCAAATTCGAACTTGGTGTCGGCGATAATGATCCCGCGCTGAGTTGCCAGATCGCATCCTCTTTGATAGACGGCCAAGGTGCGCTCTCGTAGCGTCGAAGAAAGCTCTTCGCCAACGATCCGGACCATTTCTTCAAAGGAGATATTTTCGTCATGCCCCGACTCGGCCTTCGTGGCTGGCGTGAAGATCGGCTCAGGCAACTTTGACGCCCGTTGAAGTCCCGGCGGAAGAGCGATGCCGCAGACTTTGCCCGACTGCTGATATTCCTTCCAACCCGAGCCTTCGAGATACCCGCGGGCAACGCACTCAATCGGCACGATTTGACACTTTTTGACGAGCACTGTCCGCCCGTGAAGCGGGGCGAGGTCGATGGATGTGGGAAGTCCCATCTCGTCGACATTGGATGTCAGGAAGTGGTTCTCGACCCCCAGTTGGCCGAACCAGTATTCGGAAAGCCTGGTGAGCACCCGGCCTTTATCGGGGATGCCGTTGGGCATGACCCAGTCGAATGCGCTGATCCGGTCGCTGCTCACCAGGAGAAGTTTTTCGCCCAAGTCGTAGACATCGCGGACCTTCCCCCGGCGGACGGGAAAGGGCAAATCGGTGGAAAGGCAGGCCTCATTCATGTCGGAGAATCATCGCAAAGCGGTGTGTCGGTGGCGACTTCGGTCGGGAATTCGAACGTTTGGGGGGCAGCCCGATTGTCTGGTTGATTAGAATAGGAGTGGCTTTCGGGGAGACGGTGCGGAGTTCCGCGGCTGCGTTGTGTTTCGCCGGTTCCTCCCCTAAATTGCTGTCGCAAAACCCCTTACCGCCATCCTCTTCACCCTGTGGAGCTGGGCCAATTTGACTGGACCCGATTTCTACACAGGTCGACTGCAATTCACAACGCCGCGGCCCGAGCGGATCGATGAAAAGCGGATCACCCTCGCTCACCTCGTGAGTTTGGAAGGGATCCCTTGGAATGCGCACACTTCATGGGACGGCGAGCATCTCACGGTCGAGCGGACTACCAAAGAATCAGGCGCTCTCGTTTGCCCTTGGCTCGTTGGGACCGATCGCTGGGCGACTCTGGTGTCGGCAAGCTTGATGGAACGCGAAGAACCATATTGCCTGCCGGTCGAGTTATGCCGTGGTGTACTTCACCGACTGCGTGAACGCTCGAACGCCAGCTATCTGCCAGGCGTTCG
>JBKJSI010000249.1:0-12280 GCA_046595915.1 Pirellulaceae bacterium | reverse complement strand
CGCCATCGTCAATGGTTGCATCATTCTTCCTCACCTGCTCGAAGGGAAGGAACTTGTCGAAGTCGATGAAAAGTCGTTGCCCCAACAACAGGCAGGCATCACGCTCGGCGGCCTCTATATTTATCATCGCGAGCGCCTTCCTACGGGATTCGCGAAAGCAGCGTCTTCTCCAAAAGATGGCGACACGATTTGGACGATGGCTGGCGGAAATCAACGGACAATCACCAAAGGTCGCGTTTATGTCGTAAAAGAAGGATCCAAAGACATCCCCATCAACCCTTCTCGAGAATTCTCACTTGAGTCGGATGGTCGCGTAGAACCCGGCTGTGTGGTGTTTTCAAATGACGGTGAGTTTCTTGGAATGGTAACAAGGAATTTAGGATCGCTCGCGACCGCCGAACACGCATCAACAATCTTAGAGCTATTACCCCGACTCGACTTAGAGTCTGCTTTTACTTTACCAGACCAGGCAGTGGCAACTTTCTTTGATCCGAGGACGAAGGTTTATCGACATGCATTGATACTTCGAGGTGTGCTAGTCGGCCCGCCGGAATTGCTCGCAGAGGATTTTTCTAAACTGGAAGCTAGTCTCGGTTACGGTCGCCCACAAACAGTCACCAAACGACACGGAATAAACGCCTTTACCAATCGCCTCTCGCTGATTTGGTGCGACGAACTCAAACCGACCGACGGGATAACCGGCGCACGCTCTTCCTTCAAGGAGGAAGAATTTGCGTTTACTACCGGGACATACACCTCTTTTGGTACACACTTAATTGAAAAAGGCGACATCAGACGCACAGGCCCCAGCGGTCGCAGCCACTTTGCCTCTCGAATTAGCGGCGTCACTGACAAAGAATTTGAATTTGCATCGTTGATGATGCCACCCAGAATTGGGGCGGGAATTTTTGATCCGGGAATGCGTCTTTTAGGATTAAACCTAACCGCACCTACCAGTAAAGGACCAGAACGGGGTGAACGACTACTAATAACTGCCATTAAAGCGGAAGAGGTTTTCAAAGTAATCGAAGAAGAAACCAAAAAACTCCCCCCTCCCGCAACTCCCCCACCAGCCGAAACACCAAAAACCGAACCACCCTCACCCGAAGCCCCAAAATGAAAACCCGGCCTCCCGCGCAGGCGCACCCCTCCAAAAAGTTCCACCTTAACAAGTGTCAATAATTTGTAACAACCATTGCTGGCCAATCGTCGGCCAGACAGTGATTTCCGCTGGCCACCCACACCGAGAGCGAGCGATTTGGCCAGCAAGCGTGCAACCCAGCCCGCCACCAACCGCCACCTCGCACGAGTGCCCGCCAGCTCCGCCACTGCCACCAACTGCCACCAAGAAAAGCAACCACGAGAGCTTGCCACCGTTGCCACCAACTTTCGCCCCCGCGCGACATGCGTGTCAGGCTATAATTCTCCCCCACATCCAAACCGGGGAGAAACCCACATGTTACGCCCGCCCGCCCGCCTCGCACTCTTCGCATCCCTCCTGCTCCTCGCCGCGCCCGCCGCATTCGCCCAAACCCGCCCGGACATCCTCATCGCCGATTTCGAAGCCGAAACCTACGGCGCCTGGAAGACGACCGGCGAAGCCTTCGGCAAAGCCCCCGCCCGCGGCGCCCTCCCCGGACAAATGGCCGTCGAAGGTTTTCTAGGCAAAGGCCTGGTCAACAGCTTCGCCGGCGGCGATGACGCGATCGGCGCCCTCACCTCGCCTCCCTTCAAAATCCAGCGCAAGCAAATCAACTTCCTCATCGGCGGCGGCGGCTGGAAAGACGAAACCCGCATCCAGCTCAAGGTCGACGGCAAAATCGTCCGCGCCACAACCGGCCCCAACACCAATGCCGGCGGCAGCGAACGCCTCGACTGGGCCACCTGGGACGTCGCCGAATTCGAGGGCAAAGAAGCCACGATCGAAATCATCGACGCCCGCAAAGGCGGCTGGGCCCACATCAACGTCGACCAGATCACGCAAAGCGACGTGAAAAAAGAAATCGGCCCCGCGAAAATCAAACTCGCCGTCGCCGGTCGCTACCTCCGCCTCCCCGCCAAACGCGGCGCCACAAACAATCGCCTCAAAGCCACGGCGGGCGACAAACTCCTGATCGACTGCGACATCCAACTCGCCGAAGACCCGAAATCGCAACCCTTCTTATTCGATCTTGGCGCCGCTGAAAAAGCCCCCGCGCACATCGAAATAGAAATCGCGAAGCTCGCGAACGACTCGCCGCTCCAATCCGGGGCCTGGAAATGGTTCACCGACGACGCGACCGACGGCCTCAAAGATGTCGTCCGCCCGCGGTTCCATTTCACCGCCCAGCGCGGCTGGCTCAACGACCCCAACGGCCTCGTGTATCACGACGGCAAATACCACCTCTACTTCCAGCACAACCCCTTCGGCGCCGAGTGGGGCAACATGCACTGGGGCCACGCCGTCAGCACCGACCTGCTGACGTGGAAAGAACTCCCCATCGCGATCGCCCCGCCCAAACATGGCGACTGGGCCTTCTCCGGCTCCGCGCTAGTCGACACGGAAAACTTCAGCGACTTCGGCACGAAAGAAAACCCACCCATCGTCGCCGCCTGGACCAGCACCGGCCGCGGCGAGTGCATCTCCTACAGCACCGACGGCGGCACGACGTTCAAAGAGTTCGCCGGCAACCCCGTAGTAAAACACCAAGGCCGCGACCCCCGCATCCTCTGGCACGCCGAGTCAAAGCAATGGGTGATGGCCGTCTACGACGAGTCCGAAGGCAAACAATGGATCGCGATCTACAACTCGCCTGACCTAAAAACCTGGACCTTCGCCAGCAAAATCGAAGGCTATTTCGAATGCCCGGAATTGTTTCCGATGTTTGCGGAACAAATTAGCGGCCCGCCGCCGACCGAAAAGTGGATTCTCTACGCCGCCGACGGGGAGTATGTCGTCGGCCAGTTCGATGGGAAGCAATTCACGCCCGAAACGAAGAAGCAGCGGCTGTGGTACGGCAATTTCTACGCCAGTCAGACCTTCAGCAATGCGCCCAAAGGCCGCCGAATCCAAATCGGCTGGGCGCGGGGCATCGATCCGAAATTCGAAGCTTACAACCAGCAGATGAATGTGCCGGTGGAATTGAAACTATGCTCGACGAAAGAAGGCTACCAGCTTCATGGACTTCCGGTCGCAGAGATCGATCAACTTGGAGCCGCCGAAATAAAAATCGATTCTCGAGAATTGGGGAAAGCGGTGGTAAATCTTGCCGAATTGCGCGACCCCTTCGCAACGGTCGATGTGGCCGTCGAATTGGCTCGACTCGACGGAGAAGTCCAACTTGTTGTCCTCAACAATCGAATCCTGCTCTCACCGCGGGAAGGCGAAATCAATTGCCGAGGTGTGAAGGCGCCGCTGTCATTCGGAACGTCACCGATTCGTATTCGGGCACTGCTCGACGCGCATTCGATCGAAGTCTTCGTCA
The DNA here is from genome assembly GCA_046595915.1 of Pirellulaceae bacterium. GTDB lineage: Bacteria > Planctomycetota > Planctomycetia > Pirellulales > Pirellulaceae > JBKJSI01. Next base: position 8,816 of record JBKJSI010000249.1, on the reverse strand, counting down.
ATGATGGTGAGGCCGCTATCGCCGCGCCCCGCACAAATGTTCCTTTTGGTGATCTGCGAAGGTCGGTGTATCCCATTGAAATCATTAGCGGCGTCGCATGCAAAGTCAGCGGCGGCTATGTAAGGAACCTCGACTCAGCTCCCGCTCGGAAGTGAAACTGTAGCGAACAGTCAGAATCTGCCGATAAGCGAAACCGTAACGGCGCCATTCCAGCGCCGGCGGACTTCAATTGGTAAATTTTGGCTTTGTTCATGACCTCTCGCGCCGCATTTCGTTCGCTAATAGCAACGCGAAAACTCTTCGCGCTGGCGATGCTATCGCTCTTGGCGAGTGGCTGCGCGGCGTTTCCTGAGGTGCTGCATCAGCCCGAGCTTCACAATCCCTTTCCGCAGCTGCATCGCGTTGCGATTTTGCCTTTTTTCAATCAGAGCGCGGAGGCGACGGTCGATGGCGAACAGGTCGCGATCGAGTATTACTCGGCCCTACAAAAGGTGCCCGGTTTTGAAGTGATGCCCGTCCCAGTCGCGATGGCCGAGCTTCAAGACATGCAAAGAAAAGGTATTTCGCCGAAAACCGCGGAAGATATGCAGTGGATCGCGCGGCAGCTCAATGTCGACGTGGTGATCGCCGGATCAATCACGGAATGCCATGTCTACTATCCGCCGCGTTTGGGACTCGCCGTCAATTGGTACGCGGCGAACCCGAGTTTTCATCCGATCCCTGCGGGCTACGGTTTGCCTTGGGGCACTGGCGAAGAGGAATTCATCCCCGCCAATCTCCGGCGCGAAGCCGAGTTTGAACTCGCTCGCGAGCAACTCAAAACGCAAACGCCCGCCATGCCCGACGACAGTGACTATCAACCAACCCGAGAGCAGCCGACGCGCGAGGCGCCGCCGAATCCCGCTCCGCAAGAAAAAAAATCTTCTGAAAAAAATCCGCCCGAGGCGACTGGCAGCGATGAAGGCAGAGTGGTTCTAGCGCAGCACTATGGATCCTTCGTAAATGGCGCCTCCGCGAGTGGCACGAATAGCAGGGCAGCGATAGCAAGCGACTCTGCGGGTCTTAACGAACTTAGCTTCCGCGATGACCTCTCCGCTGGGGCAGTTTTGCCGGAGGACTGGCCCGATCCACGCGGCTTTACACCGCCTTCTCCAAGCCCCACGAGGCCGAATAGTTTGCCTAGTCGTGAGCCTATCATCACCTACACCAAGCTCTATGACGCGACGAACGCCGACGTGACGCAAGCAGCGCAGAGCTACTACAAGCTGATGGATGATGGCCGACTCGGAGGCTGGCAAACGATGCTGCATCGCAGCGGTGACTTCACCAAGTTTTGTTGCACGATGCATGTCCACGAGACGCTAGCGGCGAGAGGGGGGGCTGATGAGTCTCGATTATTGCTGCGGTGGCCACTCGGCCGATAGAAACGTTTAGAACCTCATGCCCGCGCTCCCTGGGCCGGTTTTGAAACTCTCAACCTTCGCTCCGACGAAATCGTCCCAGAAAGGTCCGTGATGAGTCAGGACATTCACGTTCTCGCATTGGTCAAGGGCGAAGAGCGCTACATCTTTTTGTTCAACGACCAGCACCGCGGCGAAGCCCTGCGAACGCTCGGCCGATTCGCGACCAATCCCGAACTCAGCTTCAGCTGGTACGACGCAGCCGTGCTGAGCCAAAAGATTCGCCAAGTCACTGATCAAAAATCACCCGACCACCGTGAAACCACCGAAGTCGCCGCCCCGCGACTCCATTCGCGGATGCGCAGTGACTTTCCGGTTAGCGAGTAGGCAGAAGTTGGAGTACCGCCTTCAGGCGGAAGGAAGTGTGAGCGGATTTAGCACTTCCAGACCGGCTAAAGCCGGAACTCCAGCAGGGCGCCGGGAATCTAACGATGATTGTCGCCGCAAAAGAAGGGGAACTCGCCAATGTCGTCCGGCGGTTCCTGCGGTTTTTGGAAGTCGAAAAAAACTGCTCGCCGCTGACGATCAAGAGTTATCGCGAAGATCTGGCGGCGCTCGATGAGTTTCTGATCGCCAGCTTTGGCGCGGCGCCGAATGTGAATGAAGTCTCGCCGCAAACGCTCCGCGGCTATTCGGCGGCGATGCAGGAAGCGGAGTATTCGAAGGCGACGATCGCGCGACGGCTCGCTTCGCTACGAAGTTTCTTCAAATTCGCCCAGCGCGAAGGGCTCGTCGATACCAATCCCGCCAAGCCGGTGCGAAACCCGCGCGGCTCGCGAAAATTGCCGCACTGCCTTTCGACCGAAGAGATCAAGCAGATCCTCGCCGCGCCGGACAAGAGCAAGCCGCTCGGCCTCCGCGACAGAGCGATTCTCGAGACAATGTACTCTGCCGGCCTCCGCGTCAGCGAAGCGGTGGGCATGAACGATGGCGACGTCGATCTCACCAGCGGCGTAGCGCGCGTTCGGGGCAAAGGCAAACGCGAACGACTTGGCCTCGTCGGCTCCCATGCTCAAAAAGCACTCCGCGATTGGCTCAGCAAACGCGAACTCGCTCCCGGACTCAAGCCGCCAAGCTCGCCGCTCTTTGTGAATCGCTTTGGCAAGCGGCTTTCGGCGCGAAGCGTCGAGCGAATGCTTGAACAGCTCCTCAAAAAAGCCGGGCTCGATACCCGCACGACGCCGCATACTCTGCGACATAGCTTCGCAACCCACTTACTCAACGCCGGCGCCGATATTCGCAGCGTGCAAGAACTCTTGGGTCACAAGAGCTTGGTGACGACGCAGATTTATACGCATGTCACAACGAGTACGCTGCGTGATATGTATGAGAAGGCGCATCCTAGGGCGCGATAACGACTTAGTCGTTGTCAGGCGGGAGCCTGACCTACAAAAGCTATTCCGCGGCAAGTTCCGCCGCGACGTCATCTGGCAAGTTAAAATTGGCGAAGACGTTCTGTACGTCGTCGTGATCGTCAAGGGCTTCCATCAGCTTCAGGACCGAGCGGGCGGAGGTTGCGTCGAGGTCGACGGTGTTGCTGGGGATGCGGGAGACTTCGCGGACATTAGTCGGAATCTTGGCTTTGTCGAGCGCTTCGCCGACCGCCATGAACTGGTCGGGCGTGCAGAAGACTTCGAAGTTGTCGCCCTGCCGCTTCATGTCATCCGCGCCGGCCTCGAGGATCGTCTCCATGAGTTTGTCTTCGTCGACCTTATTGGCGGGGATCAAGAACATCCCTTTGCGTTCGAACATCCAGGCCACGCAGCCGAGCTTGCCGAGTTGGCCGCCGTTGACTTCGAAGACTTTGCGAATCTCGCCCGCAGTACGGTTGCGGTTATCGGTGGCGATGTCGCAAAGGATGGCGACTCCACTGGGGCCATATCCCTCGTAGAGGATTTCTTCAACATCGCCGCCGCCGAGCTCGCCGGTGCCGCATTTGATGGCGCGTTCGATATTGAGGTTGGGGAGGCTCACCGCTTTGGCCGCCGTGATAGCGACGCGGAGACGAGCATTGGCGCTCGGATCGCCGCCGCCGAGTTTGGCGGCCACGATGATCGCCTTGCTCAGCTTGGTCCAAAGCTTGCCGCGTTTGTTGTCGACCGCCGCTTTGCGATGCTTGATATTGGCATACTGCGAATGCCCAGCCATCTGAAATCTCCGCTATCGAATCCGCTGCTGTTGGGCAATGAATGGTTGGCGACGACTACTTTGGTTTTTTCTTCTGCAGGTTCTTGTTGGCAGTGACGCTCGGCTTTTCCTTCGCCTTGCTGGCATCTTTGCCGGCATCCTTCATCGGCGGCTTCTTCTTCGCCGCATCCTTGGAATGCGAATCCTTAGGCGGCATCGGCTTGGCGGGCGGAGCCGTCTTTTTGGCAACGACCGGGGCCGTGGGCTTTTCTTTGCCGGCGGCTGGCTTCGCCGCAGGAGGTGGCGGAGTCGCGGGCTTTTGTTGCTGCTGCGCCTGTTTTGCCTTGTCGGGCTTCACCGTAATCGGGATCGGCGCATCGCCCTTTTTGGACTTGTCGAGCTTCACCGTCTTGGGTGTTTCGAGAGCCTTCTTTTCTTTCTCGGCCTTTTCGCGATCGCGCTCGGCTTGCTTGCCGGCTTCGACCACGGCTTCTTGGGCCAAGATTTGCTTGCGAGCGACCCATTTGGGCAAGCGCTCTTTGATCTCGGGATCGATTTCGATCAGGATTTGCTTGATTTTGTTCGACGTTGGATTGGCGGCGTAATCCGCGGAGAACTGGTGCAGCAGCGAAAAGTATTCGCCGCCTTTGTTCTTGGGAATCGCCCGATCGAGACCAGGCGTCTCGTGCTTCTTGAGTTCTTGCTCGGAGAGAATCCCCATGAGGTGCAGCACTTCGAGACTGTTCTTGTCGACTCCTATGGCGTGGCCACCGAGGGAGTTTTGCACCACGTAGGCGACGATGAAGGGACTCGAGCCCTTGTACTTTTCCAGGTCCTTGATCGACTTGCCTTGGTTCTGTTTGACCAAGAATTCTAGGTCAAATGAATAATGTGTTTCGAAAATGCCTTGGAGCGAGTTCTTAACTCGCATCGCCGCGTTCTGAGAATCGGGCAGATGCGAAAGGACTTCCGCGAGCTCTGCGACCGTCGTCACGCGCACTTCATTCCAGTCGAAATACTGATGCAGTTTGGCGAACGCTTCATCAGCGGCTTCAAACTTGGCGTCTTCAAGCACCGCCGCAAAGAGCAAATGCTCAATAACCGAACGATCGGCGGGCGGCAGGACCGGCTTGTAGTGCTTCTTGAGCACGTTGTGCGACTTGGTGATCAGCGTAGAGCGATTCGTTGCATTCATACTTGTTTTTTGCGGCTGCCGCGCTGGCGTGACAATCACCTCGTGGGCAATCGCCAAAGCAGTGCGACGGTTGCCTACTCGGATGACTCAGCGTTGTCGGAAGGGGAAGAGGTAACGGCGGGGACGGCTTCAGCGGAATCGAGTTCCGTCGCATCCAATTCGGCGGATTCACCCGGACCGGGATTAAGCACCTCGCGCAAAATGCGGGCGACTTCGATTGAGTGCTTAATGCCTTTATCGATTTCAAAGACGAGCCGCGGGATATAGCGGGTGTCGATGCGTTCTTTGATCTTGGACTGCAAGAAGCCTGCGGAATTCCGCAGGCCGATCAGCCCCAGATTTTGCCTTTTTTCGTCGCCCATGATCGAGACATGAATCTTGGCGGAGCGCATGTCCGGCGAAACCTCGACGCCCGTGACGGTCACGTCACGCACGCGCGGGTCGCGCAGCTCCGTAAGGATCGCGGTGCTCACGACCTCACGGACTGCTTCAGCGGCTTTGAGAAGTCTTCGACTCGACATGCCTAAACGCCCAAGGTGCGAGCGACCTCCTCGATGCGATAAGCTTCCAGCAAGTCATCCTTCTTGATGTCATTGAAGCCATCGAGCCGGATACCGCATTCCATGCCGCGGGTGACTTCCTTGGCGTCATCTTTTTCACGCTTGAGCGAGCCGATGCGATAGTCGCCAATCGACTTGTTGTCGCGATAGACCCGGATGCGGCAATTGCGTTCGATCGTGCCTTGCAGCACTTGGCAACCGGCGATGGAGCCGACTCGGCTGATGCCGAAGACCTGCTTGACCACCGCGCGACCGAGATCGACGACACGTTCTTCGGGCTTGAGTTTGCCCTCGAGCAAGGCGCGAATATCGTCGGTGATCTTGTAGATGATGTCATACTTGCGAATCTCGACATGCCGATCATCCGCCAATGCACGAGCGGCTTCGTCAGGAATGACGTTGAAGCCGACGACCACTGCGTTGGAAGCACTTGCCAGCGTCACGTCGGCGACGCTGATGCCGCCCACGGATGCCTGCAAGATCTTGACCTGCACTTCGGGATGTTCGAGCTTCGTCATTTCCTTGGTGATCGCCTCGATCGAGCCGCGCGTATCCGTACGCAAGATCAAATTGAGCGTCACCTTTTCGCTCTTCTCGCCCACTCGACCTTCCGTGAGCAACTTCTGGAACTCGTCGAAGCTGACCATGGTCGTCGAACCCGAAAGATCCGCGACACGCGACTTGTTGGCTCGCTGGGAAGCGATCTCGCGAGCATGGGCAATGTCTTCAAGGACATAGAACTTGTCGCCCGCTTCCGGCGCCAAGTCGAGGCCTGTTACGCTGCACGGCATCGACGGCGAAGCTTCCTTCAGCTTCTTGGTCGTCTTGAGGGTGTCGAACATCGCCTTTACGCGACCATGCGCCGATCCGCAGACGATCGTGTCGCCCACTTTGAGCGTTCCATTCTGAACCATGAGCTTGGCAATGACGCCGCGACCTGGTTCTTGCTCGGCTTCCAGGCAGGTGCCCGAGGCCGTGCGAGTGGGATTGGCTTTGAGGCCGGCGATATCAGCGATGAGCAGCAGCGTTTCCAAAAGCGTGTCGATACCTTCGCCGGTGAGGGCGCTGGTTTTCACGACTTCGGTTTCGCCGCTCCACTCGGTCGGGATCAATTCCTTTGCGGCCAACTGCTGATAGATCTTGTCGATATTGACGCCTGGCAAGTCGATCTTGTTCAGTGCGACGACGATCGGAACCCCCGCGGCCTTGGCATGGCTGATCGCTTCTTCGGTTTGAGGCATCAAGCCGTCATCTCCGGCGACGACGAGAACGACAATGTCGGTGACATTGGCGCCGCGAGCACGCATTTCGGTGAAGGCTTCGTGACCGGGCGTATCGACGAACGAAATCTTGCGGCCATTGCGCTCAATTTGATAAGCACGAATGTGCTGCGTGATGCCGCCCGCTTCGCCTGAGACCACGTTGATGCCAATGATCTTGTCGAGCAACGAGGTTTTGCCGTGATCGACGTGGCCGAGGAACGTGACAATGGGTGGACGAACTTCGAGCAAGCTCTCGTCGGCGTCTTCCGGCGAGGGAACCGTATCGATGAGCTTCTGCTCCATCGTTTGGAATTCGCGAATCTGAATATCGACGCCCAGGTCGGCGGCGAGGAGTTCAGCGAAGTCTTTGTCGATTTGCGAATTGATATTCGCCGTGTTGCCCAGTTCCATCAAAGTCTTGAGCACTTTGCCGGTCGGCACGCCCGCAGCCTCGGAGAAACCGCGAACAGAGCATGGCACCTGAAGCACGATGGCTTCTTTGCGCTCATGCGTTCCTGCTCGCCTTCGCTCTTGGCCAGGGCGAGGGCGTTTCCTGCCACGGAACTTCTCATCTTCGTCGCCCGCCAAAAGTGCATCGGGGCGAAGTTTGAGTTGACGCTGCCGTTCACGACGGGCGCTGGAAAGTCCGCTTCCTGCGCCGCCACGATCCGCTTCGTCGGTAGTGGGCTTGTGGGCCTTGCTTCGATCGAGGCGCCCGGGCTTGGCGTTTGGATCAGGAGGCATTTGCGGTTCGGCGGGACCCCGGCCTGTGCGGCTTGGCCCGTCGCCCGGCTTACGCTTGTCGGCCGCGCCTTTGGCGAAGGCATTGAGCGGCGCTTTTCCACCCGGAGCGATCGGCGGCTTGCCGCCGCGCATGTCACCTGGCTTGAGGCGAATTTCTGGCTTTTGGGCCTTCGGCTCGACAGGCGCCTGCGTTTGGGCCGAGTGCTTGACCTCAGGCGGCTTGGCGAGTCGAAGTAGACTGCTTTGAACGGGAGCGCGATTGGTTCGCGGCCCTGTTCCTTCGGTATTACCAGAGCCTGGTTTAGGCCGCTGCGAACCAATGACGCGAATCGGTCGGTTGGTCGAAGCGGGACGCGCCATTTCATCTTTGCGCGAAACCGTCGGCTCGGATGGTGGCAAGTCGCTGCCTTTGACGATGGCCGCAACCTTGGGCGGTGCGGCTTCGACGGGAGTCGCCACAGGCGCGGGAGGTGCAACCTGAGGCGCGGAAGGAGTTTCAGCTGGCGGCGCGGAAATAGGCGCCTTCGCTGCGACTTCCGCAGGAGCTTCTTTTGGCGCCACAACCGCAGGCGGAGGTGTCGGCGCTTCTTCGACGACTTCCTCGCGCGGCTTGGGGGCGACCTTGATTCCGCCTCCACCCACGACAGGCGGACGCGGAGTCGTGATGACCGGCGGCACACTGCGCACCGGCGCAGCCGGGCGAACCGGCGCGCCAACGCGATCGCCTAATTCCGCGGACGCGGCTTTCGCGGCGGGCTTTACCTGTCCGGCGGCGAGATAGGTTTTTAGTTTTTCGACTTCAAAATCTTCTAGGCTAGCCAGCGCGGACCCTTTCCCCGGGATGCCTGCTTTGGTGCAGATATCCACTAGGTCCTTGCTGTCAATCTTCATGTCTTTTGCTAAGGCGTAAATCCGAATGGGCACTGCGGCCCTCCTTTCCCATCTTTCCAGAACTGCGACGCGAAAACTCGCGACTTCATTTTCGCAGCCCGAAAGAGGCAGCCGCTCGCGAATCGCGCTCGGCCGGCTCGAACTCCACACGGCATTTGACTGTCGCTGGCGTTCCCTTCACTCCGAAACAGGTCAAAAAAACAACAATGGGGGTGACTATGCGGTTGGTTCAGCGCTGGGCGGCGGCGCGGCAGGCGGAGGACTCGTTCCCCCGGCGCCGTCGACCCGACCATCGTCTCCTCCATACTTTTGTTCTTTTTGTCGACGCTTCTCCTCCAGCTCAGTTCGCTCCTGCTCTTCGGCCTTGATTTCGGCTTCCGAGACCATTTCGTCGACTTGTTCTTCCGTCAACCCACTCATTTGCATCAGCGCGTCGGGCTCGATGACGGAGAGGTCATCGTAGGAGAGATACCCTTGCTCGACGAGCCGTTGTGCCAAATCTTCATTCATGTGCGGCAGCACCATGAAACCGGTCACCGCACGATCAATTTGCTGTTCGAGTTCATCCGGAGTCATG
>JBKJSI010000225.1:0-2691 GCA_046595915.1 Pirellulaceae bacterium | reverse complement strand
CAAGATACCACGCCACAATCCCACCCGGATCTAAATAGACAATCGCGATAAGTGCTGACCCTTCGAGCAGAATGAGCGCCGGAAAGAAAAAGCGATTCCGTGGCCTCGCGATCGACTTCGAATGAGCCGCATTGAGCGGCGGGAAGAAAGAAAGCGGAGGAAAAAGGGATAGCAAAAGCCCCAGCGGAGCCAGAAAGGGAATTCCAACCATTAAGAAGAAGGAAAGTGTCACCATCACTTCGTCGAGCGTATCGAAACCTCCCACCCGCGCCCCCGAGGGCGTCGGTCCGCCATGAATCCAACAACAAAGATAAATCGACGCAATCGCGAAAGTGGGGTAAACGCAAAGCAGTGCCCACGCAAAAAGCAGCAGCCGCCTTAGCCAACCAGATCGCGTTGGGTAGTCAGTCGAAGTGACGCTCGGCGACAAAAAGGGATTCGGTTTCATGTCGATCGATTGGAGATCGGGCGCAGCTTGGCGGCAATAGCCAAAACCGGAGGAGGTGCAAAATACGCTCCGAGACGCTCCCTCGCTCCCAGGCTCCACCCTCCTTATTACATAATTTGCGCTGCTGTTTTTGAACCGGGCAGCCCAGGTTGGTTGTGCTCAACAACCTGGGCGGCAAAGCCGCAAGAAGCATCAAAACCCACACACCCTTGAGGAGGCCTTCCCAACCCGACAATGCCTACAAAGCCCTGCCAGACCCGCAATTACCGCCATCTTGAAAATATAACAAAATATTCCTAACTAACTATTGACCGTCGAATAACTCCTGGATACATTATGGAGAACACTTCAGGAGTATCGTCATGACAACGCCCCTTCCCCTCCTTCTCGCCGCCGCCGCGTGTGCGGACTGGATCGTCACCTTTCGCCCCCTCAAGGTGATCGCCAGGATGTTTGAAATCGAGCTCGATCAGCTCCAAGAAGCCTTGACCGGCCTGCACCCCTTCTCCTTTCGCGGAAAACTGGAGTCCGCCCTAGCGGCTCCAGAAGACCGGCCCGATCTCATCTCACACAAAACCCATCTGGCCCGCCTCGAACACCAACTCAACCTCCTCGCCCGGCAATTTGACCGCGCCGAGTTCAGCATCGAAGATCTAAAGAAACGCACGAATGGCTATGAACCCAAAGAAATGCTGAAAGCCGAGCAATTCGCCAACCGCATTCACCAGCAAACCGTCCGCCTCCTCAAAGAAATCCAAAAAACACAATTGCTCCTCGAAAAACTCGCCAGCGAACCGCCGCAAAAATCGCCCACACTACCTGTCAAATCCCCACCCACCGCCAACCAAGCTCAATCTGAAAAAAATGCACAAGACACGCGCGATCCCGAACTAGCCCCGTCACAAAATCAAACACCGCCCGCCTCTAACCCGTCCGCTTCCGAGCAACCCACCGAGGAAGAATTCCTCCGCTGCATCGTAAAAAACCGCGACCGCATCAATAACACCCCCGCAAAAGAACGTCAATCGCTCATCCTTCGTCTCATCGAAGAACACCGCGCAAAAACAACCAACCGCGCCGCCTAGAACATCTTCAACTCGCCCACCCCGGACTTGGCGAAAAGCTCGCCAAGCTGAGCGCACCTGCGCGCCTGTGTTCGAGCGAAGGTGCGGTATTTCGTTCTCTCTGTGTCTCCAAGTCTTTGTGAGATCAACCACACTTTTTGCCTGAGCGACTTGATTTCGGCTACGCCTGACTAAGGACCGACCGCCAATTAACTTCCCTATTTTCAATTACGACTTAGCGCTTCCCATCCTAACCCGAAGCGTAAGCGAGGTGCGCCTCGCTTACGCTTCGGGTTAGGATAGACAAGTCAATTTGCGAACTGAATTAACGGTCGGTCCTAAGGGTATCACACCCCTCAAAGTCCCAACGCGTTAAGGAGGAAAAGCACTTGTCGCCTAGTTGGCCAACCACCGCCGGGCAAGCCAATCAATCGGCAAGTCCGCGGCCAGAAGCCTTTTAGGCCGCCCCAAATAGCGCAGCACCGCTTCGGCGGCGAGGTTCCCGCTCCGGACCGCCCCTTCCATCGTCGAGGGCCAACCCGTTTGGGTCCAGTCGCCAGCGAGCATCAGATTCGGCACGATCGTCTCCTGAGACGGCCGCCACTCATCGCACCCGGGAACGCAAGAGAAGGTGGCATGCGGATCGGTAACGACCCGGCTTCGCAAAAGTGTGGCGTCACGACTCGTCGGCCAGATTTTGGCGAGGTCCGCAAGGATCAAGTCGACAACTTCCTCCTCGGTTTTATTGCGCAGGTCCGAGGCAGCATTCATCACGACCTGATAGTAAAACCCGCTGGCGCTTTCATTATCGGCGGCCGCGCGGGCATGTCGGCGAAATACCCATTGAACATGCCCTTCAACCAAAATGGCATGCGAGAGCGGAGTCAAAGGGCGATCAAACCAAAGATGCGCGCCCGTGACGGGGATCGACTGCCACTGGTCAAGTTTAGGCAAAGCAGGAACCGCAGGCCGGAGACTTTCAGCAAACAATCCCAAAAGCTGCCGCCAAGCCGCGGCAACGATCACCACATCAAACGTCCGCGCCGCGCCATCCTCAAGCAGCAACCCTTGGCACCGATCAAGCGACCCCAGCACCAGCCGCACTGGAGTCCCGACGTGAACCTTCGCGCCGCGCGATTCGAGCCATTCTTGTGCAGGCCCAAAGACCGCTTGCTGCGG
>JBKJSI010000016.1:0-3078 GCA_046595915.1 Pirellulaceae bacterium | reverse complement strand
TCAGAAGCGAACACCCCTTGGCGGCGGCGATTGTGCAGGGCGCCAAAGATCGAGGCGTCTCCGCCGCCAAAATCGAGGAGTTTCAATCGGTGACTGGAAAGGGCGTGCGCGGAACGTCCGAAGGCGAACCGGTCGGCATTGGAAACGCCGCAATGATGCTGGAATCTAGCGTCAATATTCGGGACATCGAACCACGACTGGAGCAACTTCGGTCGGAGGGGCAGACGGTCATGGTTGTGGCGATCGCTGGCAGCGTCGCAGGATTGATCGGAGTGGCAGACCCTATCAAAGCAACGACACCAGAAGCACTCAAACAACTTCACGAGGAAGGGTTTCGAATCATTATGCTGACAGGGGATAGCCGAGCGACGGCCGAGGCAGTGGCTCGCAAACTCGGCATTGATGAAGTGATCGCCGAAGTACTTCCGGAGCAAAAAGGCGAGGTGATCGCCAAATTGCAACGCGAGGGACGGCGTGTAGCGATGGCCGGGGACGGAATTAACGATGCGCCAGCACTAGCGAAAGCCGACGTGGGAATTGCGATGGGAACAGGAACGGACGTGGCCATGGAAAGCGCAGGGGTGACCTTGGTAAAAGGCGACCTGCGAGGTATCGTTCGCGCGCGTAAAATCAGCCAGGCCACTTCCGCCGGAATTCGGCAAAACCTATTCCTGGCATTCATTTACAACGCATTAAGCATCCCCTTCGCGGCCTTTGGATTAGTAAATCCCATGATTGCGAGCGCCGCCATGAGCCTTAGTTCAGTGAGTGTGATTGCCAATTCCTTACGACTTGGCCGATTGCGCCTTTGAGCGGCTTCGTGCGGATCCCAATACCGATTCGCGTGCTTCCTTGCGGATTTGATGGGATAATCGCCAATACTTTCGGCATCTTTATTTAACCAACCGAAGATTGAGTGGGCCCGCGCAGCTTGCTAATTACTTTCTCTTTAACAGTCAGTCCCTTGTGAAACCACTCCTCCCTAAGCAGCGTAAGATAGCGAAGTGGCGTTAGACCTCGCGGGTATTCTTCTTTTGCGGAAAGGGGTCTCTTCATGCAACTCTTGGGCTTGCGTCAGATTCACGTTGCGTGGGAATTGGCTTTTCGATCTTTTGTAGCCGTATGTTTCTTATTGCCAGGAACTGCCTCGCCGATCATTGTCCGCGGCGATGACAAAGCAAAAGAGTCAGCGCCAGGCGAAGTTCAGTGGAGTGTCGAGGCGAGTCATACTGTTCTCCCCGCTCCGGGGCAAAACTTTTGGGTTCGGATGCGACATCGATCCCGGCCGAACACGACGCTACTCCCTGGATCGTCAAGTAAATTCAAGCTTGCGGAATGGTCGCCGGGGCGAATTATGGATTCTCGTGTTGCGTGGCATGTTGATCCACTGAATCGACCTCGGCGAAATCCGCTCCACCAAGACTTCGTTGCAACTCCATGATGCGCTGGGCAAGTGCGGCGGTTGCCTCGACCTGCTTCTCGCGAGCGTTTAGCAGTTGACGCTGCGCTTGTACAAGATCAAGTGAAGTGGCTTTGCCGACCTCGTAATTCGAACGAGCGACCGTTAGGTACTGTTCAGCGGTAGGCATCAGGCGGTCTTCATAAAGCGAAACCGCCTGTTCACTTTCCTGAAGTTGTTCTAATGCGGTTTGGACTTCCAAATGGACATCCGCCGCAAGCTGTTCGTACAGCGCTCGTTCTTTGTGCAAACGCGCCTGCGCTTCGCAGACAGCGGCGTTAAGCTTCCCACGATAAATGGGAACATTGAGTAAGACACCGACTTGGCCACGAAGGTCGCCTTGGGTGCTGGCGGGTTGCCAGAACGTGTCATAGCGACCGAAAAACTCTGCGTCGGGATAATATTGCTTATACGCTAGCGAGAGCTTTGCGGATTCAGCTTCAACACGATGTTGCTGAGCGGCCAAATCGGGCCGATTCTGAATTGCCTTTGCATGAAACGCGGAACTATCTTCATCATGCTTCGGACTAGTGACTGTCAAATTGGGTTTTGGGAATGGCAGGCTTGGCTCACGCAACAGAAGCGTATTCATCCGGGCCATTGCGACTTTGCGCATGCGCTGAATTTCGAGCTTTCGCCGATCGAGTTCCGCCAATTCCAGTTCGGCCTGAAGCACGTCTTGCTGTGTGACTTGGTTAGTGCGATAGCGAGATTGTGCGATTTCGCGGAACTCCGTCATGAACTCAGCGCTCTTGGAATTGAGTTCAAGTTGGCGATCAGCAAGGAAGTATTCAATGTAGGCAATCTGAGCTGTGAGCGCGATCTTGAGCTGCGCGTCTTCATACTCGCTTGCAGCCGTGGCAGCCTCTCCTTTGGCGACATCGCCGCGCAGCCCACGTTTGCCGAACCAAGGGAATTTCTGCCGAAGCTCCAGGGCGTAGGCGCCTTCAACGGTTGACGAATTGAGCGACGCGGGCGCATTCATCGCCATAAACATGGGGTCATCGAGCGAGATGGCTTGTGGATAACGCTGCGCCGCAGCCTGCCATGCTGCCGCCATTGCCTCTACGGATGGATGCCGAGCTACAACCGCCGCGACAAATTCCTGAAAGCCATATTCGCCTCCCAGGTCATTTGCTTCAAAGACGATCGGCGGCGCAGCTTCCTCTTTCGGAGGCGGCTCCTGAAATGCAGCGGGCTTTACTTCTGAGGTTTCAGACGGTTTGGAAGCTGATACACGCGGTTCCCCCTTCGAAATTGAGAACGAAGGTGCGGCGGGCTTTAACGCCGTCTGTGGCCTAGGGGCGGTACGGCATCCTGTGATCCATAGGCCAGACAGGATCGCCAAAAATGCCAATTGCCGACGCATCGGTGCCTCACAAGGTGCTTTCCAATACCCGATTTCAAAGCGTCAGCGCGTGCTAACACTCCTCCTGGAAGCCGCTTAGAGGCACTCTTAGCTGGGAATCGGCGAGTGAACCCGCCGGCGAACTATCAGCAACATCGGCAAACCGCCCCGCATCCCGATAATTGTTAAAATCGCGCCGGAAAAGTCTGCGTATGGTGGGAAAGCCCAGTTTTTGCCGATGTCCGCTTAACTGGTTTTGGGGATTCAACTT
>JBKJSI010000007.1:0-4307 GCA_046595915.1 Pirellulaceae bacterium | reverse complement strand
TGCCGACTACGCTGCCTGGTTCTGGGCGATCGAAAAGTATCGCGTCAAAGACGTGTGGTCCTTTGTCCGCGTCGCCTACATTCACAACTCAGCCTATTTGGGCGGAGGGATTGGATTGATCATTGCACTCCTCACGATTCGGCCAACGCCTACAGCGCTCGCCCCATCAAAATTGCAAACCACGGAAGCAAAATGATTCGTTCGATCTATGACGAACTACTTTTCGTCGGCGACGCATTTGATGCCCGCGATGCGAAGTTGCTATTCGATCGCGAGATCCGAGCCGTAGTCAATGTCGCGGCGAATGAACCTGCCGCGCAGTTGCCGCGAGAAATCATCTACTGCCGATTTCCCCTGCTTGATGGCGATGGTAACTCGCTCGACATGCTGCAAATGGCGGTCTCCACGGCAGTCCGCCTAATCAAACACAAATTCCGCACGCTGATCGCCTGCAGCGCAGGCATGAGTCGCTCCCCAGCCACAGCGGCGATGGCCCTCGCGCAATTGACTGGCGACAGCCAAGACGAATGCCTCAAGAAAATCACCGAAACCGGCCCACACGATGTTTCTCCTTTACTTTGGCTGAGGATGAAAGAGGCCCTCAAGTTGCGACACTAAAATTACCCGCCATCGCGACGACCAGTGGCCGCCATCGCGATATACTTGGTTGAAGTTGTGATTGGCTTTGGTGTCACTGGAATGAACTGAATGTCTCGACATGTTTGCATCATTATCCTCGTGGCCACCATCTCTCTTGGCTGCAACCAAACTCCACCTAAAGCAACAGACGAGACAACCTCTACGCTTGAGGCCGTTCCCAATGGGAACGAGAAGCCAACAGAAGTCGAAAAACAGCCCAGCGCCGTCGCCAAAGCGAAACTCAGCAAAGATTCCTCCACCGTCGCCACCACCGGTCTTGGCGTCCGCGCGGCGATGGGACAACTTCAAGCACGCATCGAAGAATCGGCTGCTGGCGGACCGGTCCTCGTTATCTGGGTGATCGATGTCTCCAAGAGCACCGAACGCTTACGAAGTGAAGTGCTGCCCATGATCTCAGCTGTCACTACCGCAATCAAAAAAAAGCACGCGGAAGCGGACTTTATAACCGGCGCGGTTTCAGCAAGTGCCGAAGCAAAATGGGAACTTGATCCACCGTTGGCCGATCCGGCAGCGATCGAAGGAGCACTAGCGAAGCTCACGACAAATCCCTCGCCCAAGGAAAAACTATTTGCCGCAGTTCGCTTGGCCAGCGAAAAAGCAATCGAAGCCCGTCGAAAAAGGCGCGAAGGGATGATCAACCTCGCCACCGATGAAGCAGGCGACGATGGCGAGACCGTCGACGAAATCCTCGCACCGCTCAAGAAATTCAGCATCCCCGTTTTCGTGGTTGGCAGCCCCGCCCCGTTTGGTCGTACCTCCGTCAGCGCTGCAAGCATCGAAGCCGCGGACAAGCAAGCCACCGACATCGACCCCGCCATCATGCACGAGGGCCCCGAGACACTCGAACCAGAAGTCGTTGACCTCTCTTTCAATGGCTCCGACGCATCCTTGGAACTCTATGATTCGGGCTTCGGGCCCTTCGCCCTCGAAAAACTCTGCCGTGTTAGCGGTGGAAAATACTTGGCGTTACGCCACAGCGCAGGCGACGGAGCCTTCACCGGTATTGAAATCCGCTGGCCCGATCCCAGCGCAACGCGATTCAGTCCAGAGAAGATGCAAACTTATGCACCCGAATATGGCACTCGTGCGGAGTATCAAGCACTCCTGGACAACAACAAAGCCGCTCAGGCGCTCACCAGCGCCGCCAAATTGCCTAGAATCGCCACACTCGGCGCGATCAACGTGCGATTCGACAAAGGCAACGAAGCCCAAATGAAGCGCCGCCTCGACGAATCCCAAGAAGCGGCCGCAAAGATCGAACCAGGCATCACACGCCTAGTCGAAATGCTCCTTCCTGGAGAACCGGATCGCGATAAGCTGCCCAGCGCCCGTTGGAAAGCAGGCTTCGACTTGGCCCTCGGCCGCGCTCTCGCCGCCAAAGCCCGCGTCGATGGCTACAACAGCATGCTCGCCGTCCTCAAACGCGGCAAGAACTTTCTAAAACCAACGAGCAAAGCTTGGCGCCTAGAAGCTGGCGACGACGCCACCGAAGCGGGCAGTTCGATCCAAGCGATGGTGAAGAAGGCGAACTCGTTGCTCTCGCGAGTAATCAAAGAGCACCCAGAAACACCTTGGGCGGAGATGGCGAAACGGGAATTAGAGACGCCATTGGGCTGGAAGTGGGTGGAGGAATAATTCGCGACATGCGTTAAGCTCGAATCACATTCGACTTCCCGCCACTAATGCCGCTTGTCACATTCCGCGTATCGACCACCAGCTTCGCGGTTTCCACGACGAGCTGATAATCAACCTTCCCGTGATCCGTAACAATCACAACCGCATCTTGCTCAGCAAGCCAATCTTGACTTAGCGCCTGACTCTCAAGTCGAGGCAACTCATGTTGCCGCATTTTTGGCAGCACTGGAACGTGCGGGTCATGATACGAAACACTGGCACTGCGGGTTAAAAGATCCTCCATGATCACAAACGCCGGACTCTCGCGCGGGTCATCCACATCCTTCTTATACGCAACGCCCAAAATGCCAATCTTCGCGCCGACCAGTTCCTTGCCAAATCGCTCGCGAAGCACATCCCCCAGCTTCGCAACGACCTGATGCGGCATCGCCGTGTTGATCTCTCCCGCGAGTTCAATGAACTTCGTCGCATGTCCCTCTCGCCGCGCGAGCCATGACAAATAGAAGGGATCAATCGGAATACAGTGGCCGCCCAAGCCTGGCCCGGGATAGAAGGCCTGAAACCCAAACGGCTTCGTCTTCGCCGCATCGATCACTTCCCACAGATCGATCCCCAGTTTTTCAAATAGCGGCTTCAGTTCATTCACCAGCGCAATATTCACCGCCCGATAGGTGTTCTCTAGTATCTTGCACGCCTCAGCGACTTCACAACTGGAGACGGGCACCGTCTTCACCACGGCCTGCGAATAGAGCGCGTCGGCAAGTCTTAAGCAGTTTTCACAAAACCCGCCGATCACCTTCGGGATCACCGCCGTACTGTACTTGGGATTCCCCGGGTCTTCCCGCTCGGGGCTATAAGCCAAGTAAAAATCATCACCCGCCTTGAGCCCACTTTTTTCGAGTATCGGCAGTACCACTTGCCGCGTCGTGCCCGGATAGGTCGTGCTCTCCAAAACCACGAGTTGCTCCGCACGAAGTCGCGGTGCAATTAACTCGCAAGTCGACTCGATATACGACAGATCAGGCAGGCGATCCGGTGTAAGCGGCGTTGGAACACAGATAATCAGCGCATCAGGCTCAGCTAAGCGGCTAGCATCGTGGGTAGCCTCAAACTTGCCCGAACTCACCATCTGCGAAATCAAACTCGAATCGAGATGACCAATGTAACTTTGCCCGTTGCAAAGCTTGGCGATTTTCGCTGCATCAATGTCAAACCCAAGAACCCGAAACCCGGCCTTCCAAAACGTCGCGGCCAGCGGAAGGCCCACATAGCCAAGCCCCAAAATACAAACCGTTGCATCGCGAGCCCTAAAACTGGCCAATAGCGAGGGAGAATCTGATGAAGGGGGCATTTGGGTTCCGTAGGTCGACGACGATTTTTGGTAACGGAAAAAAATGGCCGCAAAATTGGCGGGTTGAATACGCAGGCAGCGGTTGGAATGATAGTAGGTCCATTTTAGAATGACGCCCTAGAATTCGCGCGACCAATCCGAACTGGATTTTCGCGAGATTTCGGCAAGGAATCGCCCAGCATGTCACAGACCGACCCCATTTTCCCAGCAGTTTCGAGTTCAGGCCCCAGCCGAAGTGGGACAGCGGTCTCCATTGCCGAACGAATTGACCACGCAACCAAGCGATTTGAGTCGGCATGGCAAACGGAAAAAAGGCCGCAGCTCGAAGAATTTTTGGCGGAATTTGAAGACTACGAGCAACCGGCCCTCCTCTTTGAGTTGCTCCGGATTGAAGCCAAACGCCGAGTCGACGCGGGCGAAAAACCAAGCACCCAAGAGTATCTAGCCCGGTTCCCGAAACATGAATCGGCGCTACGGCGGGCCCTTTTGGAGACGATCCGCGAAGAAGGCGAAACCTTGCCGCCAAGTGAACCGAAATCGGGTTCCTCGACGACCGAACTGGGAACCGATGCCTACGTTACCCGAACGATTCAAAAGCCGCCACAAAAGCCCAATGACACCGAAGTCGCTTTCACTGCTGCAAGGTATATCGAACTCGCGC
>JBKJSI010000132.1:0-13015 GCA_046595915.1 Pirellulaceae bacterium | reverse complement strand
GCGAAGGCTATCCTGGGGACTACGAAATTGGGCGGCCAATTCGTGGGCTCGAGGAAGCGGCGAAGCTGCCGGACGTGAAGGTTTTTCATGCGGGCACGAAGCTGGCTGATGGTCAGGTCGTCACCGCGGGCGGGCGGGTTTTAGGTGTCACGGCGGTGGGGAATTCGATTTCCGCGGCGAAGCTGCAGGCCTATACCGCAGTGAAGTGCATCCGCTGGCCGGGCGCTTGGTGCCGCAAGGATATTTCGGATAAGGGGCTTTCGGGCGGCGGCTAATCTGTAGCGGGCTTTCTAGGCAGATCAAAAAAGCCCTTGTTTTTGCGAAGTGGCCCAAGGGGCCCAACTTGTCCACGCTCAGAGCGGAGGGACAAGTTCGCGGGACAAGTTGGGCAAGTTCGTGAAAACAAGCCATTTTAGAGTGGTGGGCAGGAGAAAAGCCGCATTTCCGCAGCCACCATTACGCAAAACACTTGTTTGACAAACGTTCAGTAACAGTTCAACATAGTTCGAAAGATTTGCTGCCGTCTCACTCAGAGGTCGCGTTAGAGCTTTCGTTCGTCACGAAATAGGTCGTTGGCGTAGCCTGGCGGAAATGGGTTAGCCAGGTCGGCGGTTAGCTCTTTTTCCGATTTTGTTTCACGCGCTTTGGGGCGATTTTTGCGGGGAGCGGGGGCGTCAGTCCGATTCGTCTCGGTTTGCGACGACCGTGGTTTGGCAGCGGTTCCGCCGAAGTCGGAAGTAGATTCAGCGACTTCGAATTCGCCAAAGTAACGGACCCACGCATCGGTTTCGGCGGCGCTGAGAGGGCCGGAGGGCTTTACTTCGCGGGCTTTGGGTTTTCTTTGCGAAATCGCGATTTGTTCGCGGAACCAGAGGTCGCTATCGACCGCAGTGGCGCCGCGACGTTTGGCGGCTCGCTGGACTCGGTGATCGCTTGAAACAACGGTCAAACGGCCAGGGGAACTGCTGGCGGCGATCAGGTGTTCGATCAATTCATCAGCATCGGCGTGATCGCGGGCGAAATGGACATGGATTCCCCGCTCTTCAAACGTACTCGAAAGGCCTGGAGGTGCGTTGGCGGCGTCGAAGACGACCGTGATCGACTTGAATTTCGATCGATCGACGCAAGTTACCAGGAAATCGACGAGGCCCGTGCGCATTCGCTGCAAAGCGCCGCCGGGGCCGCTTGAAGCCACGCTGGTTCCGAAGATCAGGTTGTATCCGTCAATGAGCAGCGACATGAAACCCCGATTCGGCTTCCCCGAGACTTGACCGCCTTCGTTATACTTCGATTGGACCACTGAAACTAACGCAAACCTAAGGGAAATCGCGGATTGCATCGCGATTTTGCCTTTGACCTTGATGAACACCACTTCCGAAAAACGCGGTAGCTCCTCGCGGATCATTGGGCTGTTCCTCGCGAATAGCCTGATGCGCGATATGACCTATCGCCTCAATTTTTTGATGGAAGCGATCTCGTCGCTCGCTTGGACGATGATCAACCTCTCGCTCTACTTGCTGATCTTCACGCATGTGAATCAGATCGGCGCCCATACTGGGTGGGGTCAATGGGAGTTCATGGTCTTTTTGGCGACGACTTGGATCATCAACAGTTTGATTCAGTCTTTCTTCATGCCGAACTGCGAAGAATTCACCGAACTGATTCGCACCGGCCGGCTCGACTTTGCTTTGCTGAAGCCGATCGATACGCAACTATTTGTTTCGGTACAGCGCGTTGAATGGTCCGGGCTTTCGAACTTTTTGGCGGGGATCGTGCTGCTGATCGTTTCGGTTTATCAACTGGCGACTCGCGCGGTCGATCCGCTGGTGGTATCGCCCATCGCCGTGCTGCTCTATCCACTCTTCATTGTTTGCGGCGTGGGAATTCTCTATAGCCTCATGATTTCGCTTTCAGCAACGAGCATTTGGCTGGGGCGGAATACTTCGCTGCATGATTTTTGGTTTTATATCACGAGCTTTTCGCGCTACCCGCGCGAGATTTATGATGGTGGACGATTTGGAACGCCCGTGCAGTTCATCTTTACTTATATGATTCCGGTGCTCGTGGTGGTGAATGTGCCGGCCAAACTACTTTCGCGATCGCTGCGCCCCGTCAATGTTCTCGACCTTTGGTTGACCATTTTCACGTTGATTGCGACGGTGGTTTCGTTTGCGTTGTCGCGGTTGATTTTTCAGAAGGCGTTGTCGAGTTATCGTAGCGCTAGCAGCTAGTGGCATGCGTACGCTCATGTTTGAGTTTGCACGAGCCGTGTTATGAAAACAAACGGATGAAGTAAAGTTAGAATTGGGGCTGATTGATCCGTTTGTTTTCAAAACACAGCCACACGGCGCCAAAACTAGGGCTCAATTAGATAACAGTTTATCGACGAGAAAACATGGGCGCAACGCAACGCTTTGAGTGGCTGGCATTTTTTCGGCTGCTGCGCCTGCCGAATGTATTTACGGCTTGGTCGGATGTGCTGATGGGCTTTTTGGTCGCTCAGGGCGCATTTCCGACTTCTGTTGGCGGACTGATGTCGCTTGGACTTTTGGTCGGTGCAACAACGGGACTCTATCTCGGCGGGATGGTGCTCAACGATTGGTTTGATTTTGCGGAGGATCAAAAGGCGCGGAGTTTTCGGCCGCTGCCTTCGGGGAAATTCTCGCTGAGGTTTGCGGCGACACTTGGCTTTGGGCTATTGATAATTGGCATCGTCTTTGCGGCCAGTGCGGGCGTGGTTTGGCAAATGCTCGTCGTTCACGGAACTTCATCGAGCTTTGCAGTTGTCGCGCCGCCAGCAGTTCTCGGAGTTGCCATTGCAATCGCGGTGCTGGCTTACAACGGATTTCTGAAAAAGACTTTCGTCGGGCCACTTTCGATGGGGCTTTGTCGCACGCTCAATATCTTGCTGGGAATGAGTCTTGTTTCGCCGCTCGACACTGGCTCGTCGTGGTTTGCGTTTACTGCGCCGCAGTTGGTGATTGCTGCGGGAATCGGAGTTTACATCGCGGGCGTCACGTGGTTCGCGCGGCGCGAGGAAGTTCAGAGTCCGCGCGTTGGACTGCTTTTTGGCTTTATCGTGTTAGCACTAGGCGTATTGCTTTTAGCAATGGCGCCTGACTTTGGAGTTCTTCCGGCGGGGAGGATCTTAGGTATGCAGTATCGCTGGCTCATGCTGCTTGTTGGCGGAGTGGTGGGGGCTCGCTGCTTGCGGGCAATTGCCGATCCGCAGCCGGCCAAGGTTCAAATGGCGATCAAGATTTCGATCTTATCGCTGATTTGGCTCGATGCGGCGATTGCGCTTCGCGTTTCTAGCTTTCAAGAGGCGCTCTGTATTGCATTGCTAATCGTGCCTGCGATGCTCTTTGGACGTGCTGTATATTCGACCTAGTTCGGGTTGCCGAATTCAGAATTTAAATCGTTGTGGCGGAGTTGCGATCTATGCATGACTTCATCGAAGTATATCCCACCGTGCTTGACGCTCCGATTTGCAATCATTTGGTCGAGCGATTCGAGAAAAGCGGCGAGGCGAGGCGTGGGCAAGTTGGATCTGGCGTCGATATCAAACTCAAGAATAGTTTCGATATCACCATTACTGGCAAGGAACATTGGCGCGACGCGAATTCGATGCTGCAACAAGTGGCGTTTCAAGGTTTTCAGAAGTACATCCGCAAGTATCCATTTCTGCTCATCGGTCCTATGGCGGCACACTTTCTCGATCCGAAAACCAAGCAGGTGCGGCCCGTTACGCATGAGAATCTAACTGACCTCGATGGGCCGACTTTCGATCGCATTTTGATGTCGGTATTTCGTCCCGGGGCGATCAACATTCAAAAGTATCTCGCCAATGAAGGGGGATATCCTCACTGGCATTCCGAAATTTATCCGCGCGACCCGAGTGCGGATACATTGCATCGGGCGCTACTTTTCACGATTTACCTCAATGAGGTTCCTGAAGCGGGCGAGACGGAGTTCTATTATCAAGAGCGGAAAATTAGGCCTGAAGTGGGTTCTTTGCTGATTGCGCCTGCCGGTTTTACACATACGCATCGCGGTAACATGCCGATTGGCGGAGATAAATACATCGCGACCTCTTGGATTTTGTTTCAACGGGCGGAAGTGGTTTATGGCGGCGCTCAGGCAAACGCTCCGCGCCCCCAACCGAACCAAACGCGGCCAGCGCCGTAAGCAATTGTTCGTGCGGAGAGGGAACAACGCGAGGATTGGCGAATCGGCGCGCTAGCAAAGCCGTCGCGTCAATGAAAGCTGTGTGCCATGGCTGGCAAAATACCGCTAGTGGTCCGTTTATTCCGGTTGGGTTGACGTTAGCGGCGCTGCGAAAAAAGGCTCGAAATCGGCTCGGATTTTCTCCGCAATTTCTTTAGCTTTTTTTCCGCGTCGCAAGTCCAATGACTTCAACTGGTTGCCGCGTTTACCGCTACAGATTGCCAGCGAAATCATTTGCGAAGGGTGGGTTTGTTCGCCAAACTACATCTGGGGGAGGAGCGCACCTAGGGAGGCGCGCTGCTTCAGAATTCAAGAAGGGGCACTGCCAAACCTATGGCAGCCGCAGAGTCGATGCGACCGCGGCGCTATCGTTTTGGAACGAGGGTAGAAAACATGACGCGCAACTTCCGAGGTCTTCGACTTTTCGCCGCAGGCGTAGCTAGCCTTGCAGCAACTTGGTCTGGCATTGGCCACGCCCAAGATTCGTGCGGCTGCGCCACGACGCGATTTCGCGTGGCGTATGACGAAGAAGAGGTCACTCGCCACAAGCTGGTTTATGAAACTGAAATGCGCGAGTACAAAGTCTCGCGGCTAAAGCCGGTGATTGAGACGGAGATGCGCGAGCGCCGTTACCGTGTTGCGCGGCCGATCACCGAAACTTCGGAACGTGAATACAAAGTCAAAGTACTGCGTCCAGTGACGACGACCGAAGTGCGTGATCGTAGCTATGACCGCACCACTTGGGTTGAAGAAACCGAAGAGCGAGAACGCGTTCGCGAAGTGATGCGCCCCGTTTATGAGACCTCCGTGCAACGCGAGAACTATGTTGTTCGCCGGGCGGTGGATGAAACCCAACTCCAAGATCGTTCCTATGTGATGCAAGAGCCGGTCACTTCTTATCGGCCTCAGACCATTGATGCCGGCGGCTATGTTGATCAGTTGGCATACCAGCCGGGCAACGTTCGCAATCGACTGACTTGGCTAAACCGAGGCTACCAAGTCGAACCCACCACTGGCGCGGCTTATTATCAGCGCGGTGGTTTGCATTGGGTGCCTACGCAAAAGCCGGGTGCTTACCAAATGCAAAGGGCTTATGTTCCTAACTATGTAACCGGATATGTTCCCGAAACGACGCTCGTTAATCGCGTTGTGAACGAACAGGTTCCTGTGAATGTTCGCCGCTATGTCGACGAGGTGCAAACTCGCGAAATTCCGCAGGAAACGGTTCGCTACGAGCGCGAACAAGTGGTTGAGAAGATCCCGGTGAAAGTGCGGAAGCCGGTTGTGGAGCGGATTGAAAAGCAAGATGAAGTGCAAGTCACGCGTTGGCAGGAGTGCGAAGAAGTTCGCCGAGTGCCGA
Organism: Pirellulaceae bacterium; assembly: GCA_046595915.1. Classification (GTDB taxonomy): domain Bacteria; phylum Planctomycetota; class Planctomycetia; order Pirellulales; family Pirellulaceae; genus JBKJSI01. The sequence continues at coordinate 7,428 of JBKJSI010000132.1, read as the reverse complement.
TCACGCAGACTCGCATGGAGTATGAAGAAAAGGCCGAAGAATACCCCGTGAAGACCACTCGTTACGAGCGCGTCGAAGAAGTGGTTGAACAACCTGTTCGCGTTGGCCGGTATGTGCCCTATACCACGATTGTTCGTCGCCCGCGATTGGTCCCGGTTGATGATTATGTCGTGACACCGCTGGCGGAAGAGGTCATCGAAGAGATGCCCATCTCTTCGCGACGCACCGTGAAGCCGATTGACGCGAAACCCGCTGAGAAAGCCCCCACCCTGAAAAGTGAAAAGCCCGCCACGGGCGCTGCTGCGGATGATAAGAAAAACGAACCGACTGCAGCGGCGCCGCCAGTAACGGGGGCAGACGGCGAAACCAAGGGTGCTGGAGGAGCAGTTGGCGCTGGAAAAGACCTGACCGAAGAAGACGCCAAGAATAAGGCTGGAGCGGGTGGCGCACCTGCTGGCGGCATCAACCCGCCGGGCAATGGCGCCGCTCCTGCCGGCACGGACAACCGTAAGCCGGGAAGCCTTGGCAAAGTCGCCAAGACCCAGAAGAAGCCAGCTCCAGTGACCAAAATTGCCAGCGCCCGCTAAATGGCGTTATTTGGATTTCGACTCGGACTTCGATGCCGGGTCGAGAGCCAGAAAACGCTCGCTCGGCAAAATCATTCCAGTAACGCGAACCCCGAACTTATCGCCGATGCGGATCACTTCGCCTTCGGCGACTTGCTCTTCACCGACTTCGAGCACGAGTGGCTCATCGCATGATTTGGTGAAATTGAGGATCGAGCCTTGGTCGAGAGACAAAATGCGGCCAATGGGCTGCCGTGAGCGTGCCAGCGTCACTCTGACCGGCACTTTGACCTTCAGCAGGCTGCGGGCGTAGCGCGGAAGGTGATCGATGCCGTCATCGAAATTGGCGTAAGCGATCTGTGGCTTGGGCGTAGACGTCGCCGAATGTGGCGCTGGAGCTGCGGCCTGGGGTTTCTTTGGCGCAAGAATTCTCAGCGGCTCATCGGGCTTTTCGATTGGCCAGATCAGCAGCATCGGCGCGGTGGTTTCGCCGCTGGTGAGCGCGAATGAGACTGCGCCCGCATCGGGGCCCACGCCTCCTCTGCCTACAGCTTCGCGGAGATTGCCGACGCGGGCGGCGGCAAAGTCATTGGGCATCGCAGAGTCGGGCCAGAGCGTCATGCCCCATTCTTGGGCGAGTGTTGCCAATTGGCTGGCTTGCGATTCGCTAGGAGCTGCGTACCAGGCGGGTAAAATTCCGCTTGATTCGGGAATGAGCAGCACTGCGCCGCCGACATCGGTTTTGAGGACAATGGCCAGACCTGCCGCCGAATAATCTTTGCCTAACAGATCAGGCAGAAAAGGCGTAGCTGATTGGGCGGTGACTTTGATGGGTGAACCGAGGGCGCGCGAGGCGGCGTCGGAGGCTTCGGCCAGGCCATTTTTTGCGACGCTAAGGACATCGGCCGGAGAGAGCATGCTTTCGACCCTCAAAGACGCCATTGCTAGCGTGCGCTATGACTGTTCCGTCCCCAGAATCGGCTTTCGTCGCTGTGAACTTCAATTCGAGGTAGTTAAATTCCCGCAAAGCACGAAATGGGGCGTTGTGAGCTAAACTCATTCACCCTAAATTGCCGCACTAATCGAAGAAATTGCTGACAACATTATCTTTACGCTGACGTCATTGGGCGCGCGGCGAATTGTCCGTGACGCATGGCTAAGCATTTGAAAAGCAAAAATCTCAAGAGCGATAGCACTGCATCGCTTAGTGAACGCGACCGGCAGGGCTCCATTCCTCTTGGCAAGGTTTCCGTTCTCATTCCGGCGTTCAATGAAGCCAAGACCATCGCCAATGTCTTGAGGCACGTTCTTGAATTGGGCGAGTTGATTGGCGAGATCATCGTGGTGAACGATGGCTCAATTGATCAGACTAGGGCGATTGTCCGAGATGCAGCCGAACTCGAGCCAAAAATCGTGCTCGTCAATCAGGATCGCAATCAAGGGAAAACGGCGTCGATTCGGCGTGCGATTCAAGTTGCTCGCGGTGAGGTCGTAGTGATTCAAGATGCGGATTTAGAGTATGACCCTGCTGAGATTCCGCGTTTGGTGAGGCCGATCCTTCAGGGCGAAGCAGAAGTGGTTTTTGGCAGCCGTTTCGCGCTTCAGGAATCGCGAAAGGGGTATCTCTGGCATTACCTGGCCAATCGAGGGCTCACACACATTTCCAATGTGCTTTCGGGTTATCGCATCACCGATGTGGAGACCTGCTACAAGGCTTTTCGAACCGATCTCGTAAAGCCTCTGCCGATCACGAGCAAGCGATTTGGAATTGAGATCGAAATTACTGCGATGCTCGCGCGCACGCCGGCGCGGCTCATTGAGACGCCGGTCAGCTACTCGGCGCGGAGCTTTCGCGAAGGGAAAAAGATTCGCTATATCGATGGATTGTGGGCGGTCTATTACTTGGGTTACTACAACTTGATTTGCCCTTGGCGGAAGGAATCGCGGGAATATTTTCGGCGAGCGAAAGAGCTTTTGAAGTAGCGGCGTGAGTTGATGAATGCGAGTCGCGGAACGACGGCGCTTACGGGGTTTTCGCTCAGGCGCTACAACCGGCATAAACAGAACCGGGTTTCGAGCAAGTCGAGGGCTTCAATCACCCCATGCGCTAGGGAATATCCCATAGTTGTAGGAGCGGGAATTCGTCACGTTTTCACGATGGCTGGGCCATGTCCACTCGATCTTCATTCACTACTCAATCACGACTCAATGCGATCGAAGTTTTCGCAGCAATTGTGCTTTGCGGCTGCGGCGGCGAGCCTCCGATGACGCCAAAAGAGTTCTTAGAAGCTGAGCAATTGCATTTGGGGCAAGTCGATTACTCGGTCTACGAAGAAATCGATTTTGGTAAGTTCAAAGCGACGCATGTCGAACCGGAAAATCGTTCCTCGACCGTCGTGCAATTCAAGCTCTTTGCGATCGTTCGTCCAGGCAAAGGGGAGGCGATCAAGGCGAGTATGGAGGCGAGTCGTCAGCGCATTCGCGATCGCGTGATTGAGGTAATTCAAAATGCGCAGCTCGATCAGCTGACCGAGCCCTCACTCAAATCGCTGAAATTTGACCTTCTGCCGGTCATTCGGGAGACACTTCGAACTTCCGATCTGCGCGATATTGTGCTCGACGATTTTCAGTTGAATACGACTTAAGGCTGGCTCACGGCTTCACTTCAGGTGCAAAGCGAAAGCAAACTGGGCTGCCCACTTTGACAGGCAAGCCGACGAGCTCCATGAGTCCAGTCTTTTCGTGGACGCGATGAATGAAGACTTCATTTGTGCTTTGGCTTCCCACTAGGCAATACGCGCCTGATGGGTCAAAAGCGAAATTACGCGGCGTTTTAAAGCCCGTTTTCGCATGTCCTTTTGCGTCTAATTTGCCAGTCGCCGGATCGCGTTCAAAAATGGCCAAACTATCGTGCCCGCGATTGCTGGCGTAAACGAAGGGCTGAGTGGGATGCACGACAATCTCCGCACAGCCGTTGTTCGGCGAGGCGCCTTCGGGCAGCGTTGAAATCGTTTGCAGTTCGGTCGCTTTGCCGGCGGCGAAATCGAATTCGAACACCGTGACCGTGCTGCTGATTTCATTGAGCACATAGACGTTCTTGTCTTTGATCGCCAAGTGCCGTGGCCCGGAGCCGGCCTTGATATCGAGTGACTTGGGATCGCTCGGCGTGAGTTTTCCTTCCGCCGCGTCTAATTTGTAAATCAGAACTTTGTCGATCCCAAGGTCGTTCGCGAAAACAAATTTGCCACTTGGATCGCAGTTAATGGCATGTGCATGAGGCGATTGTTGACGGTCTTTATTGACGCTTTTGCCTTCATGCTGAATGAACGAAGTGCGAGCCTTTAGCTTGCCGTCCGGCGCAAGCGTGAACGCGGCGATATTTCCACCGTTGTAGTTGGCAGAGAAGAGTACCGTTGCCGTCGGATCGAGTGAAATATGGCATGGCGCACTGCCGCCCGAAGCGAGTTGATTGAGAATCGTTAGCTCGCCATTGGCGGGGTTAATCGAATAGGCGCTGATGCCGCCGGTGGCTTTGCCCTGAAAGCGATCGATCTCGTTGGCGGCGTAAAGATATTTTCCACTCGGGTGAATAGCGAGGAAGGAAGGATTCTCCGCCCGAGCGGCCAGGCGTGGCGTGCTGAGTGTGCCGGTAGAAGTATCGAAATCGGCGACGTAAATGCCGTCACTTCCCTTGCCGGTGTACGTGCCGATGTAAACTCGTTGAATATTAGCCAGTTCGGCGGCCTTTAAGTTCGTTGTGATGATGAAACTCGCGAAAATGCAGGCTGATAAAATGAACCGAGGTAGGTGATAAGTACGTAGCATGAAGTGGCCTCGAAGTTGGTTGGGAGAACCGAGATTTTAGTGGGCGAATGGTGCTTCCTGCTATCTGGCGAATAAATTGAGCGTGAAACGGGTCTATCTATCGTTGACCATCCCTTGCACGACGGGCTCAAATCGATCGTAATTGCAGGGGATTCACCGAATCGGGAATTTTTGATTAAGGAGGCTTTCAATGCGTTTACAACGGTCTGCGTGGTTCTGCTCCGGCTTGGTCCTGGCGATGCTCGGCTTTCTGGTTGGCTGTGGCGAAGAGAAGCCAGCCGCTCCAATGGGAAAAACCGGCGATGCCGAAAAGCATAAGGTGGACGAGAACGCCCACGTCGGCCATGAACATGGACCGAACGGCGGCGAAGTGATTGAACTAGGCGAGGAAGAACATCACCTTGAATGGGATCGCGACGACAAGACCGACACGGTCACCTTCTATTTGCTCGACAAAGATCTAAAGAACGTCACCGAGTCCGATGCGAAAGAGATCAAAATCGTTTCGAAGGTCGGCGAAAAGGAAAATACCTATACACTGCCCCACGTCGCATCCGAGAGCGAAACGGCCAAGTCATGGAAGTTTGAACTAGCCGATAAGGCGCTGATTACAGCCCTGATCGCACCGGAAGGCGTGACCAACCAACTGACCATTTCAGTCGGTGGCAAGGAATATTCCGCAGCGATCAAGCATGATGCCGCACACGATCACCACTAATCGCGGGATAGGCGAATTCTAAAGGCTTCTACTCGCCCCTCGTCGCCTTTCGCACAATTTCCGCATCGAAGTAGTTAATCGCCATGCCCGCGTCGATCACAATGCACTGTGCATTGATTCCCGACGATCGCGGGCTCAATAAAAACGCCGCCGTGCTCGCGACTTCTTCCGATTGCACGGCGCGCTTGCGAGGAATGACCTGTTCCGCAAAGAGATACGAATCAACGTAGCCCGGAATTCCCGCTGAAGCAGAAGTCTTGAGTAGCCCTGGAGAGACGGCATTGAACCGCACTTCCGAAAATCGGCTGAAAGATTTAGCCAGAAACGCCAGCGATGATTCTAGCGCTGCCTTGATCGGCGCCATGTATCCATAACTCTCGCTGGCCATTCGCGTCGTCGAAATCGATATCGTCACAACGGAAGCGGTCTTCGTTAGTAGCGGGCGAAACGCGTTCGCAATTTCAATCAGCGAAAAGCACGAAATATCGACCGCCCTTAAAAACTCACGCTTCCCCGTCTCATGAAAGGGCTTGATTCCGCCCTCATACTCTGCGAACGCGATGGAATGCACGATGCCATCGATCTGCGGATGAATCTCCGAAATCTCTTTCGCGAGTTGCGTGATCTGCTCCGGCTGCTCAACATCGCAGACATGCACCTCGCAGCCCGCCAGCAGCTTTTCGACGCTTTTCTTCCGCGTCTCGTTGCGAACCGAATAGAGCACCTCGCACCCGGCATCGCGCAACACCGTCGCGATTTGAAACGCCACGCTCTTGCGATTGGCGACGCCAAAGACCAAGACTTTTTTGCCGGTAAGCTCAAGGAAATTCATATTCGGCCCTTTGGCGGAAACTTCGTCAACGTTCTTAACCTGGCGACGGTGTCATCGAGCAAGCAAAATCAAGTCGCGCCGCCAGTTTTCCGCCGACCGTCACTTTTCCGGTCATAAAAAAAGTGTCCGCCAGCCGCTCCGTGATGTTCACTTCAACGTCAATCGTATCCCCCGGGCGCACCATCTTCTTAAACTTCACCTCATTCATCCGAGTTGCCACGGGAACGCCCCCTGCCTGAGCTGCCTGTTGAGACAAAAGCACTGCGCCCGCTTGGAGCGCCGCTTCACACAGCAGCACCCCCGGAGTCAGCGGAAAATTCGGGTAATGGCCCTGATAAAAATACTCATCCGCCGCGAAAGTCTTGCGGCAAACGATCCGCTCGCTCGATTGCTCGACAATTTCATCCAGCATAAGAAAGGGCGGGCGATGCGGAATGGCGGCGAGAATCGCTTCTTTGGTCATGAATCTTCCATCTCAAACGTTGTATCTAAATCAGCACTACTAAATCGTGGTCGGCGCCGGAGCAGAAGTAGCGGATTTCAGCAACATCCCATCAACTTCATTGGCAACGATGACGCCATAGTTAATCGCGCCTAACCAGCCCGACATAATGATACCGACACTACCAGCGTGATAGAGTCCCTTGATCTGTTCCGGCAAACTGCGGCTGATGCCCAGCCCCTCAAACTTGGTGCCAAAACTCGAACCTTCCGCATGCTTCGTATAGTGCTGAAAGGTCTTCGGCGTCGCCGCCTCAGCATGGCAAATGCGATTGCGCACATTGGGCACATATTTCTCGAGTGCATCGAGCGTCGTTTGAACAAGGTCTTCTTTGCTGCGCTCATACTCGACTTCATCGAGTTCGGCCCAATCCTCATAACGAGCATTGGTGCTCGAAACCACAAGATAGCGCTGTCTGCCCGCTGGTCGCGTACGCGGATAATAAAACGAAAACGTGCGACTAGTCACATCTCTGCTGAGCAGTAAGTCAGTGCGAAACAACTGTGCCGTCGAGGAGAACAACAGATCGCCAGTCGACTCCTCGATCTCTTCCCCTTCATTGAAAGCGATATAGACCTGCGTGCTCGAGTTATTGAGCCGCACTTCCTTCGCCTTATCAATAAAGTTGCGATCAAACTTCTCTTCGCCAATCAATCGAAAAATCGTGCTTCGCAAGTTGGAATTCGAGACCACCGCCCGGCACTTGATCGTCTTGCCATTGACTTCGACGCCGCGAACTTGGCCCCCGTCGGTAATAATCTTATCGACATCACACCGAATGCGAACATCGACGCCACTTTTAATCAAATCCACATGCATCAGCTCAATCAGCCGATCGGTGCCGCCTTCAAAAGTAAAAACACCCTTGCTCATGAAGTTGCTGAAGACGATGCCATAAGTGATCGCCGGATCTTCCAGCGTCGAACCATTGGCATAGGTGATCGGCTCCATGAGCAGCCGAATTATGTCTTCCCGCCCCGGAAAG
>JBKJSI010000826.1:0-10156 GCA_046595915.1 Pirellulaceae bacterium | reverse complement strand
GCAGAAACGGCAGGCGGCCGAACGGCTCGCGCTGGGCTATTCGACCAGCGAAGTGGCGCAAGAACTACAGGTGAGCCACGGCCGTATTTCGCAGGTGCGGCGCATGCTTGCCGATTCCTGGTACGCATTTATTTATCCGTCTCGGATAGCACGTCGTAATCAGTATTTCACCGGCAAGTCGTCCGGCCAATCCGCCACTGCCTTTGCAGCTGGAGTTGATCGAACGCGCGAATGTGAAGGTGACTTGGGGGCGCAACGAGAAGGCAATTCACGCCAGCAATCTTGCAGTAGTGACCAATCGGAGTTCGGGAACGAGTGTGTTGATATTCCAGTTTGAGAACGAGCCGATCGGAACGCAGCAAATAAAGGCGGCGAGTTGGGTCCGCGCTGCTTTCAATCCTGCTTCGGTTGCCTGCAGGCCCTGTTGCGCCAGTTATGCGCCAGTTAAGTCTCGAATTCCTTCACGAATTCAAATGTCGGCCGTTACGGGCTGCTCTATGGGGCGGCCCGTAACGGTTTTTTTAGATATCAGCGTAACAATTGTAGGAGTCGTCGCGGAGGTAAAAAGTTATCCGTTTGGAAGCTGGGAGCCACCGTCGATGCGAAGAGTTTGAAACCTATCGCGGATCGCATCGTGGTGAACTCCCAGCGCGGGTCAACAACGTTACGGAGCTGCTTGTTGGCGGCGGCTTCCGAGCACGGAGCCTCGAAGATTTCCTAATGCGGTCCAACACTGCGGAAATATCGCCGTATAGGTGACATTCGCTAAGACACAGCCGCTAGCGGTATGCCCGGGCGTGCAATTCGCGGGCAATTAAAAGGGCGTAGTTGGTCGCATGAACGATGTCGTCGTTGCCATTTTCAGGGCAAACGTATTGGGTGTTGCGGCGGGACTGATGGTGCAGGTAGCGCTCGCTAGCAAACTCTTCCAGGAAAGGCTGCGCTTGGGCATATTGGGGAAACCAGATGTTTTTGCTTTTAACGAAGCTAAACAGTGTTGAAAGCGAAAGCGTTCGCGACACAGTCCAGTGACCCTGAGGGGCCTCCCAGATTGGCGCCGACTCGGACTGTCCATAGGAGATCGCCATCACGGGCTGCTGCAGTTGCAACTCTCGGTAGAGTAGTCGATTATTGACGAAGCCCATGCCGCTATCGGCGGCGATCGTTCGCACGCCCAGGCGTGTGCAGAGGTCGGCCAACTCATGGAGGACGCCCAGGGGATCTTCGCGGCCGGGAAAGCGACTGAAATGCAGAACCACAAAGTTAAGGGTGGGATTTAAATATCCAATACAGATCGCCGTCCGCGCCCCGCCGCCGCCGCCCCAGTCGATTCCTGCGACGAGCCGGTCCTGGCCTTCCCGGGGAACCTCGTGGATCGATTTTGGCATGGCAAAGTTACGGCAGCAGGCCTGCAATTCCGCCAGAGTCACGACATGACTGCCCACGGCGCTCGGTAGTCCCAAAACCTCATTCAGGAGCAGCGCTTCTTCGTAGGTTCGCCGGCGCTCGAGAATCTCGGGATAGGCAAACCAGGGAACCATCAAGTGATTGACCCAATAACCGGCCGCGGCGGCGCCGGGGTTGTAAGCGTGCCACGCGCCGGCTCGAACATCAAGAGGCGCTTGGCAGCTCGGGCACTGGAGGTAGGTCGGGCCGAGCACTTGCAGATTGGGCGCCGAGTCACTACCGCATGCTTCGCAGTGTATTCTCCAGGCATTTTGGGTCGACTCGCGGTAAGATACTTCCAGTTGGTTGTCGATCTCTTTCGGCGTACCCGCGAGGATGACCTGGCGCTGATGCTGATGGCTCATCGCTTCGCGCATGACCGCGAGACTTCCGGGGGCGATGTCTTGGAACTCATCGACGCAAAGCAGGCCATAGGTCAGGCCGCGGAGCGCATCGGCGCTTTGATAACAAGATCGGATGTAGAGCGTCGAACCATTGGCAAAACGAAGGTTGGCGCTACCCAGCTGGGGTTGTTTGCCTTGGAGGCGTCGGCGCAGCAGAGGGCTGTGAGCCAGGGTTGCTAAGATACGTTCATCGCAAAACGTCCGAGCCTGAGCCACTCGAGGCGCGACATAGGCAGCGTGGAGTCCCGGCATCATCGCCAAGCGATGGAACAGCAGGTTCATCAGGAGCGTGCTTTTCTCGGTTTGGCGGCTGCAGCGCAGCACGAGGTCTCGATTGCTGTCGGCATAAATCGCCGGCAAATAGGGACGCTCTTCGATCGTGAAGGGGAGGTCTTTTTCGAGCCGGATAAACGTCTCGGCAAACCTAAGCGGCCCCTTCGCCCGCGGGGAGATCATCGGCGTCCTCCTTGTCGTCGAAGCCATCGAACAGCTGGTCAAGCTGTTCGTCGGTAAAGAACTGCGCGAGTTCGTCGGCGATGCCCGGATTTTCGCGGAGTATTTTGCGCCAGCGCTGGAAATCGATCGGGCCTCCGGCTCGGGTCGCGGCGGCGCTGCCGCCACCCATCGCGCGAAGCATGGAGTCGATGGCGCCGCGGATTGCGTTGGCCTGCGCGGGTTCGATGGCGCCGAGGAGTACCATGTTGGTGAGCGCGTGGAGCCGAAGCAATAACTCTTCACGACTCGGCGGGCGCCGCGGGGGCCGAGATCGGCGGCGCGAGCCGCGCGATGAGCGAGATGGCTCGTCGCGCGGCTCATCGCGAAATGCGTCTTGATCATCGCCTTCGCTGGGAGGCTCGGGCGGTAGTAGAGTTGACATCGGTTTTTTCGTCCATGAAAAAAATTTGCGCTGCGCGGAATACGCAGGCGCCATCCTTGCGTAAATGCGATGTAACGCTCAGCTAGGCTTGGTGTAACAACTTGAAATCGGCGGTGAATCGAGGTGCGTTTCCTTCTCCAAGTGCTGCGCAGTTAGAGCAGGATTGATTGCGAAGACTTCATCGAGGCCAGCCAGCAGAGTCGATCGTTCCGGCGATGCGAGCGCGAGTGAGATGCGGAGCTTAAGCTGCCGCGCTGTTTCAATTCGCAGGGCCTCAAGTTGCTGAGACAGGAGGGCCGCCGAAACCTCGGGCGCCGCTAAGATCATCTGAATCGCGCCAAACCAGATATCGAGCGGGAGCTTCGAATTCTCAAAAACGGTCCCTGCCCGCACGCTCCACTGACAGCGACAAGAGTCGCACTCGAACTTGGCTTTTGACTTGAGGTCATAAAGACTACGAGCGCCGCATTGCGGGCAGCGGATGCCGCGTTCTCGCTGCCAGCGGCGTAGGTATTGGGCGCATTTGGCGCCGGTGGCGAAGCGTGGCGGCAACTCGGGCAGCGGCAACGTTTGCTCGCGAGCTCCTGCGGGGCGTCTCGCGATGAAGTCCGCCATCCGTACGTCTTGCCGCAGGGAGCGAGCATGGGCGTGCTCTTGTGCTTCAAGCTGCCGTTGCGACTCGGCGGTGAGGGCGGCGGCATTGGCTAGCGCTAGGTTCCGGTTAGCGGGCACCAGGGTCTGGAGCGCCCGATCAGTTTCGGATGCCAACGCCTGCACATTGGCGTCGGCAATCTCGGCTAGTGCATCAAGCTTGCTCATCGTTCGCGCGATACGCGAAGCAAAAAACTCTACAACCGGGTCACCGGGCTTCCAGCCTCGGATCGACTCGGCGACTCGCATCGACTCCACCATCCCGGCACCTCCCTGTGCTGATGATTCAACGGTCCGTGGGGCTCCCCCACCGCTCCCTTCATCATACACAGCAATAAACAATAATCAACCAAAAAAGTTTAGTTGTAGTTTATGCCTATTTCTTGCCTGCAAATCCCTATAATATGAACGGTCAACACCGAAATACGACGACTTTTTGCAATACAATAACTAAATAAACAGTATTTACGGAAGGGTTTGCTGATGGCGCGCAGTAAGAGTGCGGTCCAGCCGAATGTCGAAGTGCAAAAACGAGTCAGACGCGTGCTGCAAGAGCTGGCCGATAAAGGACTTGCACCGCGTTCAATCGCTGCCAGGCTCGAAATCCCGGTGCAATATCTATCGGACTATAAGGCGGCACGACGAACTCTCAGCGAACGGATCGCACGACGATTAGGTGACGAGTTTGGCGTTAACTGGAAGTGGCTGTTAGGCCGACGCGACACGACACCTTACCCTTCGCGCAAGGACCGGATAATTTTGAGGAGCGAGCGAGAGAAGAATAGGCTGCCCATTTTTGCGGACCCGATTGAAGGCGATCCACGGCTTCACTCTCAGTGGGATGGCGGTAGTGCGGAGGTCGGTGGCGCCGCTCGGGAAAAAGTGGGGCAAGCCAGCCAGCCTTACCTCCTTCGATTCGGAGCGGACGATTGCCAGCAACGCCTATGTCGCGGGGATCTCATCCTCATCTCGCAGTCCGTTTTGCCTGCGAACTCGGGTAGCGAGAAAGCCATTCAGGTCATCCGCGACGGCGCCGGACTTTGTTTGGCGAGGCGTCTGGCGGACGGCCGGTGGCAGAGACTTGAGAGCAATAATCCCGATGCATTGCCGGAATGCTGCACCATCCATGGGCACGCAGTGGGAATCGCTTGGGGCGCGCTAGGGTGAAAATTTCTTAGATTGATCGCTTTTCCCATCTTTGCCGCCAGCTTGCATGCAACCATGACGTCGCGGCAATAGTGACATCGCGGCACAGTCAGCAAGCTTCTTGCCGACAAGCGCGAATTGCACCGCTCGATGCGCGCGAGGATTCATCTCCGATGGGTGAATCCCATAACTGCCACTTTCAACAGTCCGATCCGTGGCGGAACTCCGTGGACTCGACGTTGACGGGGCCGTTTCGTGGCTTGAAGGGATTTGCAAACGGACGCATATCCATCGCCCGCGCCGCTCAGCAGGAACGCCGCCAGAGGCTCAAGGGAACAAAGAAGGACTTCCAAAAGGCCTTGAACTACCTCAAGATATATCGCCAGCACATGGACTTCGCCGAACGAAAGAAACGGGTAGATCCGATCGGCAGCGGCATCAAAGAAGCGGGGTGCAAGGTGATCTTCAATCAGCGACTCAAACAATCTGGAATGCGCTGGCATCGTCAGACCGGTCAATACATCGTCGATCTGCAAACGGCGCAGCGGAGCGGTATCTGGCTTCGAATCTGGTACCGCCTCATTCTGTCCAAAACCTACCTGCCGCCGATAGCTCACGCCATGGATCAGAATTACCCTCAAACTAGATGACTTCAGCTGCTACTGGCCCGACTGCACACTTCCTGTCGGGAGAGGCGAGCCGATCTCGTTGGTGAAGCCCCGGGATACCACTTGGGCCCCGGACGAGCCGCGAGAATCATGTTTCCGTGACCAACGTTTCCTCGCGGCACTGTGAGTTTGAATATTGTGACGGCGAATGGACAGTGCATAATCTTTACAGCACCAACGGGACGAAAGTGAACGATCGCCGTATCGCGAACTGCGTGATCCATTCAGCCGATAAAGTGAGGGTTGCGAAGACGAAGTTTGTGGGGGAGATTGAGCCACGAGCCCGATGATGCAAGTCGGTTCCGGGGGATACCAGAGTCGACGCCAGCTTAGTGGGTGGCAACAGCTGGAATTCCTGGGAAATACCGCGTTTTTGTCGCCAGAAACGAGACTACCGAAAAGCATGCATTAATATTTAGCGAATTTCAAGGTATTACTCATCTACTATCGATAATCGCCTCACATGGGAGCTGGGTGGGCGTCGACCGCTTGCTGGGCTTCTCGAATTTCAGCAGTAATGGCCTTAAATTCAGGTAGTTCCCAGAGGGGTTTGAAGTCGATTTCTTTCTCGAGATAGACCAGGTCGCGGAATTTTTGATCGGCGGCGCGTTTGATCATGGCGATAGCTTTGGCGAGGAATTCTGGTCTCCGATTTTCTGGCGCATGTTTACTGGCTTGGGCGATGCTTCGCGCGAGATCAACCAATAGCTCGCCGTCGGCATTTCCGCTGGCGAGGAATTCTTGCGACAGTGAATCGATCTTTTCAAATTCCCCTTCGCGTCCTAAGACCATTGCAAATTCTAGCTTTCGCTTGACACTATTGGGCTCTTTCTTTGCCAGATCCTCGCGGATTGCGAGGGATTTCTTGATCATTTCCGATGACTCAGGTTTTCCAAGCTCTTCTCTCCACTGACCTAGCCGGTAATAGGCAACGGATGCGTCGCGGCGTACTCGTGAACCATCCGGATCAAATTCGACCGCGTCATCGGCGAGCTTGGCCGCATGTTCAAACATAGCCAGCGCCTCCTCTGCTTTTCCTGATTGAGCGAGGAACTCCGCGCGAAGTCCTTCGACTCCAATCACATTGAGGCGAGCCGAAGCGCTGCGTGGTCGTGCGGCAAGTCCCTTCTGAGCAGTCTCTAATGCGAGATTGAGATAAGTCTCTGCTTCTTCGTATTTGCCCGATCGAAAAAGGGCGGAACCCACGGCCAACGCGGATCGCGAATTGTCGGCGAGGTCCTTTATTACAGCATCTTTTTTTGCCTTGTCCTCGGCTTGAAATTCTTGATCTGTGTCGAGGCTTGCAAGTAGGTCTCGACGTATCCGAAGCGACTCCAGGAATGCGTCCGCCGCCGCCGCCGGATTTCCCATTCGATAATAGATCTGTCCAAGCGTCACGTATGTCGTAGCAACATGGTACTTCGCCATATATGCCTTTGCCTTGCCCGCTTTCTCTTTTGCTCCGTTGTCCTTGGGGATGGCAAGCGTTTCGACAGCAATTTGATTCGCGCGTTTCGCTAATTCGAGGCTTGTGTTCATTTCTCGCCCGAATTCCAATTTGAGCGAGGCCTTGTCAAGCAAAAACAACATCAGGTTATGGCGAGCCGCGTCGGCCCCATTCTGAATGACAACCCGCTCTTCGCCTAACTTCAACAGGTCATCAATTGCCTTGAGTGCTTTTTCGCCCTCCTCGCGAGCGCGATAGGCCCGCGCAAGTTGCATATTAATTCCCATGCGAGTCGGAATGGCTTGCTTACTCTGGTCATCTTTCAGTTGCTCTACGGCCTTCTCTGACGATTCAAGGGCCAAGTTCAGCAAAGCCGTTTTATAAGAGCGCAATTGGGGAGCGTCGATGTCATCCATGTTGTTGGCGGATGTCAAGAACTTCTGGACATAGTCTCGAAGATTGAGGGCCTGTTCGTCCGTTTTTGCCTTCTGCTCGATCGCCTTGGTCTCGTTCTCCTTAGCAATCTTCTCCTGATCCTTAGCTCTCTTCTCGTTTTCCTTCGCGATACCTTCCTGCTTCCTGGCTTCCGCTTCATTTTCCCTAGCGATCTGCGCCTGTTTTTTCTCGGCGTCTGCGCTTTTCTTCTCCGCCTCCGCACTCCTATTTGCTTTCTCTGTTTGAATCGCCAGTTCTGCATTCTTTTTGCTAAGCGTGAAAGCCGCCAAGGATGCGCCCACCGCCACGAAAAGCAATAGCGCGATGGCCGTTGCCGATAGGCTCGCCACTACCGGATTGCGGCGGCACCAGCGGATGGCTCTTTCGACTCTGCCAACAGGCCGCGCGAGGATCGGTTCGTTGCGCAGGAATCGGCCTAGATCTTCGGCGAATTCGCCGCAGTTGGCATAGCGCTTTGCAATGTCTTTTTGGAGCGCCTTCAGACAGATCGTTTCAAGATCGAGGGGGGTTTTCTCGACTAGCTGACGTGGGGGAATGGGCTCGTTCTTGATGACTTGCAGAATCGTGTCGACTTGCCGCGCCGCCGCGAAAGGCGGCTTACCAGTCAGCATTTCATACAGCATCGCTCCAAGTGCGTACTGATCGGTAGCCGGGCCGATAATGTGGGTATCGCCCCGCGCCTGTTCCGGCGCCATGTAACTCGGAGTGCCAATAACGGTGCCGGTTCGCGTCGCGCTTCCGTCATCGGCGTCCTCGATTTGCTTGGCGAGACCAAAGTCGGCGATTTTTGGAACGCCGGCGCTAGTGAGCAGGATGTTGGCAGGCTTGAGGTCGCGATGCAGGATATTATTGTCATGGGCGTACTGCATCGCTTTCGCGATCGTCGCGAGGAGTTCGGCGGCTTCTTTGGGCGGCTGTGGTTGTTTGGCGAGCTTTTTCGAGAGCGGGTCGCCATCGACATATTCCAGTGAGAAGAAAGGAAGGCCTTCATTCTCGCCGATATCAAAAACCTGAACGATGTTTTGATGCTGAAGATGCGCGACGGCGCGGGCCTCAATGAGAAATCGCTTTAGCTGGTCTTCACTAGCGTGACCGCCCGCGAGCACCATCTTGAGGGCCACAATGCGATTGAGGCCGCGCTGATGCGCCTTATAAACGACGCCCATCCCGCCACGGCCGAGTTCCCCCATGATCTCGTAGCCGCCGAGCGAGGTTTGCAGCACGGCTGACACACGGCGACCAACGGGGCCGGACGTAAAATTGGCCGTCGCGTTAGACCGATCCTCGGATTCCTGGCGAGTCGCAAGCGGATCAAACGCGCCGGTGGCGTTACTGCCAGTTTCCGCTCGGGTATCGGACTGTGTTTGAGGAGATTTCGTCACATCGGGCGTATTGGTCGAAAAATCCGCCGTTTTGTCGCTAGGCGGAGTCTGCTCGTCAGGTTGAATGCGAGTGGGGTCCGTCGTCACAGGCGGGATACCTCGGTTACGTGGATCGCAGGCGGGATTTCATTTTGGGAGGGAACTAGGGTGAATTCCAGCGGCAAGGAGCCAGATACAGGTTTCTGTCGCCAAGCCACCGAAAAAACGCCGCGCAATCCGCGAATTTTCGGCAACCAGGAGATTGAAGCGGCGGACCTACCACCACTGGTCGATGTCATCGCCATTTTCGTTGGAGGATTTATCCTTCACTTGATCTTTGGAGCTACTGTTGTCGCCGTCCACTTGATACATAAACCAGTCACGTCCATCATCGCCCCAAAGCGTATCTGCCACACCATCATCGGAAACCGTATTCGACGCTGCTGTGGTCCCATCGAATTTGAAGTAGTACGCCGCGTTGAGTTTGGCTCCGTTGCCGGTTCCCATAATGTTTGCGCGGCGCTGGGTATAGGTTCGGCTGCTGGCCCATTCCGCGAGGATCGACTCCAGCGCCAAGCGGTGTTTGTCGTAGGACGTGTATCCGGCAATTAGAATGTCGTCATTGTTGTCGCCGTGGATCTTGTCGGCGCCGGCGCCTCCGATGAGTAGATCGCGACCATCGCCTCCATAAAGCGTGTCGTCGCCTTTTTCGCCCACGATGATATCGTCGCCGGAACCACCCTTGATTTTGTCGTCGCCATCGCCACCCCAAATATCAGTGTTGACCTCAATGTCATCATCGACCGTAATCTTGTCGTCGCCACCCAGGGCGTAGACCAAAATGCGATCGATGGTGCCGCGATAGCGGATCTGTTCATCCTGCTCGCGGATGGTGACCCGAATGTTGTCCCAATCGACTGATTTGAGCGTGATATTGTCGGCGCCTTGAGAGCCGACGACGACCAGAATCGCGTTGCCCGAGTGGAGCGGATCGGCCATGACCGACCAGCCGAGAACGCCAATTTCTCTGGAGGCCGCCGGACCAGTTGCGCCTCGGGCATCCTGTGCGGTGGCGGTGATGACAAAGACGCCGTCGTTAGCAGAGACTTGGCTGTAAGTCTTATTGACGTTCACAATGTTGGAGCCCGCCGCGCTGGTGACCGTGCTCGTGGTGCCGTCGCCCCAATTGATGTTGAAAACGAATCGCCCGGTTGCCACATCGACCGCGTCGGCGTCGGATGCCGTAAGTTTATAGATCGCTGACTGGCCCTTTACAGCGTCATCCGGGTTTCGGCTGATGACGACCGTGGGAACAGTGTTGGTTGTTGAGCCACTGACCGTAACCAAAGTCGTGTAGTCTCGCGAACCGCCATCCTTATCGAAGATGCGACCGTAAACGGTGTACGTTCCCGCTGTCGAATAAGGGAACACACCCGAGGCGTTCGTGCCTGCCGCCAAGTAGGTCGCTGCAAGGTCGCTACTTGCCGATGCGAAACTGTATTTGAATCCCTGGGCGGTGTCGGCCGGTGAAGGATCGGTTGCGCCGCTCATCGTTACCGTGGCGCTGCCGCCCGCGGTGATGGGGCCATTGTTCGTGAAGGTCGCGGTGGGTGCGATGTTTGCGACCGTGATCGTTGTCGTGTATTCGGGGCTGATTCCTCCATCCTTGTCGTACACTCTGGCGCGAACGGTGTAGACGC
>JBKJSI010000723.1:0-6170 GCA_046595915.1 Pirellulaceae bacterium | reverse complement strand
CACCGTCACCAGCACGTCCGAAGTCGATTCGACGCACACGACCGATGATTTTCATCGGATCGACAAGGAACTCGAAGAAGGCGAAGTCGTCACGACCAAGATCGACAGCGTGACTGGCGACTTCGCCACCGACGCGGTCATGACCTCGATCACGCAAACCGATATCAACGGCGTGATCCACACCGCATTCGGCGGCGGCAGCTCCGGCGGCATGACGACCAACGGCGAAGGGGCCAACGACTTAACCTTCCACGATTGGCGCTTCAGCACCATCGCCACCGAAGCCAGCCAGTCAGGCAGTTACGGCGACGGCGAAGAAGATTCCTCCAGTTCCGACTTCTCGGTGACTTCGGTCGACGAATACTACTCCGACTACGAAGGCACGGCTCACTGGGAAGACGAAGGAATGGAGCTCGACACGCTCTTCGAAAACCACAACGAAGGTACAAGCACCCGCGTCTTTTCCGAAAGCAAAAGCTTCAGTCACCTCGGCAGATCAGCCAGCTGGTCCACAACCTTCAACAGCGAACGTTCTTGGGATCTGCACGCCGAAGTGACCGAATTCGGCTACACGATCGTGATCGATGATGCGGATAGCGAGATGGTCAGTGAGTCGTCGGGCAGTCACACCTACGAGCCGGGCGAGGAAGATGATCCAAGCGGCTCTTATCGCCCAATGGGCGGGGGCTCGGGAGGCGGTGGAGGAGAAGGCGGTGGCGGCTTAGACGATGGCGAACTCGGCGACATGGTCCGCCGCAGTCCGCAGTTTGATCTCTTCATGCAATTCATGACGCCGCGCTGGGAAAAAGGGAATGGCAACATCACGAAATTGCCATATCACGTAATCCCCGGCGAGAGCGGACCGACGACCAAGAACTTGATGTACTACAACTGGATGCTGGAGCAGGATCGGCGGAATGGTTTTTTTGTGAATGCGGCGGCGGGAGACGATGGATTTACAACCGGAATTTCTGCGCCCGAAGGATGGAATTTTTTACCTAGACTTTTTGAGGGCAAGGAAATCTGGGTAGAGATTGATGGAACCGGTAATCGAGTTACGGATCAAGATCTTGCTGATCGCATTGCGAAAGGCAAATACAAGGGTTTTCCAGGAAACGAAGGTTCAGGCACGTGGCATCATCGTCGCAACAATGACGGCAAAATAATAATGCACTTCGTAGATCGCCCAGATCACAGAAAACGATTCCATATCGGCGGGTTTGACGACTATTTGAAATGGGCGGCGCAGCAAATCAAAGATAAAGGCACAGATTTGAAGGATCTTTCTCCCATACAGCAAGAAGGAATCTTGCGAGCTTTGTACGATCCAATTACGCGCCCACAAATGATTAGGCGATTAAAAGAAATCGGAGTCAATGTAGTTGAAAAGGTTGTAAAGGGAAAAGGTGGTAAGGTAGCGACTGAGATTATCCTCGAAGAAGGAAGCAAGCAACTTGGTATACTTCGCGTACTGAAGACGCCGAAGGGATGGGTTGGGCTCGTAAAAAGAGGTCCGATGATCTTGGCGTTCCTAATTACTGCTGGAACAGCAGTAAGCAGCCTTGCAAACGGCGAATCGCCAGAACTTGTTACCCAGCAAACAATGATCAATTACGCTCGCGACATAACCTGGGCCGACTGGGTCGAACCGGGCTTCAAGTTACTTGTGGTAGATCCATCGGGAAAAGCGTATGAAATCCTGCTCAATGAGGATGCGTTTGTAGACAGGATCTATGCGGGAGAATCCGAGGAATTCCGAAACGCGCTGAAGGAGAAATTCAGAGAATACGCAGATCACAGGAGAGACTACATTCACCATGACCCGTATTTTCATTACAAGATAAAAGGCATTATTATGGGAGAAATAACAAAATAAATACCTCCAGTTATTAACACGTATTATACAACAGGTATTGTTCCAGGGCGTCACATTGATGTACGAGTTCCGGCACAAGCATTGCGTAGATCTATTTCCTCGTCGAAGCAAAGAAAAAATTGAAGCCGATATTGCCGAATGCGGTTGGAAGCTTCCAGAGTCCTATTTCGCGTTTCTATTGCAACACAATGGAATGCGGTACTCGGGAAGGAGGCATGGTTTACTACTGGCCTACCAGCGATCCATGGGCGTAGTTTCAGCGCCTGATGGATTTGAGTTGTATTTCAAGAAATGGCCGCCAAACGACTTGTATTATGATTTTTGTGGATTTGTCGATGAACTCTATGGAGTTCCAGTGAACAACGACTCATTTGATTTGCGGCAAGAACAAAATGCATACGGCTTTAGAAATTGTGTTCCGGAGAATTTCCTTTCAATTGGATGCAGTTGTCAAATGTCGACACTAGTAATCTGCACAAGTGGGCCATGGGCCGGAATGATCTTTCATTGGACACCCTCTGAAGATTCTCACCTGCCCGAGGAACAGCATACGATAGAGCGACTGCAATTCGTGGCAATGGATTTTTCTACATTTTGGGGTAGTCTTGCAGAAATACCAAGTACGTCCTTAAAGTTGTAAGTCGCGAGTTTGTGGCCGTAATCGGGTAACCCATCTCTAGGGAACTAAAGGCATCAGCGGCGGGACAGCCAGGCTCGATCAACGGAAGCCCCCAGCGAACAGCAATAACGGCCAATATCAACAGCGTGATACCCCGAGTGTCGCGGGTAGCCTAGTTTGGTGTACTCACAAACTAGGTTTACAGGAGGCATCAAGTCAGTTTCAGCGGCAACGTGTACGCGTCAGCGCACGAACCCGACCAGTAGTACATCCGTGTCGAGCGCGATCCAAGGAATCGGCAGCGACAGTCGAATTGCTCCAATGAGACAGCCGTCAAGCACGGCCTAACTCCTTAAGACATAGGCATTAAATAACGACAATGTAACGCTTTGTTCGCCGCCGACCATTCTGTGGCGACAAATCCTCACGATTTCCCGAGAAATTCGCTGTCGCCGTCGCCATGCGAATACGGCATGGTCTCCAGCCATGACACGACCGGACCCGGCAGTTCCGATACTTCGGCGATCGATACCCAGGTCACCGTCACCAGCACCTCCGAAGTCGATTCGACGCACACGACCGATGATTTTCATCGAATCGACAAGGAACTCGAAGCAGGTGAAGTCGTCACCACCCACATCGACACCGTGACGGGCGACTTTGCCACCGACGCCCACATGGAATCGGCGACTCGCACCATCACCGACGGCGTGATCCACACCGCATTCGGCGGCAGCAGCAGCTCTAGCGGCCCTACGACCAACGGTCAAGGCGCGAGCGACCTCACCTTCCACGACTGGCGCCGCAGCACCATCACCACCGAAGCCGGCCAATCAGGCAGCTACGACAACGACAGCGAAGAAGATGCCTCCAGCGCCGACTTCTCGGTTACTTCTGCGGACGAATACTACTCCGACTATGAAGGCACGTCGCACTGGGAAGACGATGGGATGATGATCGACACCTTCTTTGAGAAACATAACGACGGGAGCAGCGCCCGTGTCTTTGCGGAAAGCAAGAGTTTTAGCCAACTCGGCAGAAGCGCTAGCTGGTCCACCAGCTTCAACAGCGAACACTCGTGGAACTTACTTGCCGAGGTTACCGAGTTCGGCTATACGATCGTAGTTGATGATTCCGGCACTGATTCAGATAGTGAATCGTCTGGATCGCAGACCTACGAACCCGGTGATGATGACAATCCGAGCAATAACTACGACGTTCGACATTCGCCTTTTAGTGATGACGGTCAAAGCGGCGGCGATAACGGCAGCGCGCTGACCGCCACTGAGCAGTACTTGTCGCAACAGAAGGTGGAGGGCAAGACGCTACTTGTTTCGCAGTTTATTATTTTCACCATTTCTTATACGCCCGCGGGAATGCTACTTGGCGAAGATCAGATTGTGGCCATTGAGCAAGCTACGACGAATCCACTCATTCGTGGTGCTTTTAGCACAGAGGAAGCAGGGCATATCTATTTGAAGTTGATGGCGCAAGGACGTGTTAATGACGCCAATCGGTTTGCTCAAGCATGGGGACTCGGCACTATCGGGAGCAGCACCTTCGTAAGGCAAGCAGAAGCGCAAGGTCACCTCAGTCGTGGCCCGCTAATGACCTTAGAACCCAAGATGAGGGCGGAACAAGCAAAGGCACTGAAAGAATTAAACCTTGACGTTCCCAGCAACGTGGTTAACGGCGATCCCAACAAGGTCAAGTTCTTTTGCGATCAACTCCTCGAACTTGCCATCGAACTCGATTCATACGGGGCCAAACTTGGGATGGACTCCGCACCATTTGTGGATTTCGTTCTCGAAATGATTTTGGAACTGGGAATCGACCTCCTCTCTGGAGGCGTCGGTTTATTCGATAATTTAGCTGCAGGATTGATGAAAGGAAAAGGCTGCTTTGTCGCGGGCACTCCGGTTTGTGTTTCTGCTTTGCCAATGGACAGCTCACTTCTATTGCATGTTGGCCAATCTAGTTGCAGGGCTAAGACTAATCCCTTTGACGGTTCTTTGACTTTCCCTAATGAACAATGTCTTGCTATTGAGAGCATCCCGCTGGGAGCAAGGGTAGCCAGCAAAAATCCAAGACCTTGGGACTACGACAACGAATTCGGAGAGCTTTCGCCACCGAGTTGGAAGGAGGTCGAGTTTGAAGTTGAAAACGCCGATGGCTCGCGGGTGACGATGCAGGTGCTCCGTCCTAATCACTGGTTAACGGAATTACAGATTTACGAAGGAGCCGAAATTGCCATTCAAATTGCAGAACTGAGAACACTTGGTAAAGCGAGGGTGGTCAACATCAAAGCGTGCCCACAGATCGCCGAAGGCGAAGGCTCCCTAGTAACAGGACGATTCGTCACACATGGCGCCTCCGGCCTAGTCGAGATCGAATTCGAAAATGGAGAGTGCTTGACGGGCACCGCCATTCACCGGATTTGGTCAGAAACAAAATCGAACTGGACCGAACTTGGAAGCCTAACCCCCGGAGAGCTCGTTCTCTCGCGTGCCGGTGAGTTGGCAGTCGCAAAAGTCACTGCAATTCCAGGAAAGCAGCCGGTCTACAACCTGGAAATCGACGGCGAACATGTCTACGAGGTCACGGAGTTCGGAATCCTCGTCCACAACATCGATTGCTGGAATCAATTCGGTAAGGTGTTTGTGCAGCTTACGGATGAGTTAGGGAATCCGATTGTTCCGGGACCGAACCCTAACGGCTTACAGATGCGTGTTGTATCATCGCCGACGCCGGGCGAGGGTGGAGCATATCTCAAACCTGAGGGCGGAAAGACCAAGATTGGCTCTACGGGTGATTTTAAGGGTCGCTATGGACCGAATGGTGGAATTGTGATTGAGATTCCACAGACTCGAAACGGTCCGCCAGCCGGAGTTGATGATAGTATGTATCGTTGGACTGAACGGAGGCAGCGAAGGTTTGACGAAGAGTACATGGACCGTGTGACCCCACCAGAAATGAGGTATCGTGATCCCACTGACCCAAAAGATCCTGTGCGACAGCGGAAGTGGGAGAAGTACAGGCATATCTTTGGTTATGGCGATCTTCCGCCTGACTTCGGTTCATGATGCACAAAACACTAAACAGGTAAAATTGAAATGCAAGAAATTCTCAAAGTACTTCTTGATCGGCTTGATGAAATTGGCTTTGAATACGAAGAACTCTTCGATTCCGAGGTTCGGCAGACCATGAGCAAAGCAATTATGAATGGATTTGTCCGAGCGCGAAATGACTGCGTGATTCCAAGCGAATTTGGAATGTTCACCGCCAAAGGCAATGAGGCTGTAAAGATCGCAATCGTGACTTTTGTCGAAATGGCGACGCGGAAAGCTGAAGAAATGGGACTGGCCACTTTTCATGGCCGGTTATCAGCCCTACAGGATGATTCAGTTCACAGTGTTAACGGTAACGATTACGACGAGTTTCTGGGCCATTCACAACCGGAGTTCTTCGATGAAGCCGGGACTGTGATACGAACTCAATAAGTATTTATCAAGGAAACTGGAAACGAAACTGTAAAATGTGTCAGGAACCTTTTTATTCCGTCGGGTGTCACTGTCAACCAAATGGCATTGTTGCGTGTGCCACTGGCTATGCCAGTGCCGAACTGCAAGTGAGCTCCACCCACCAGTAAACCTCGCAACAACTCCATCCTTGAGC
>JBKJSI010000600.1:0-4595 GCA_046595915.1 Pirellulaceae bacterium | reverse complement strand
GTAACCCACCACTTCCTCGAGCGCGATGCGAACCGTGGCCATCAGATAGTTCCGTGCGTGTGGATCGAAACACCAAGGAATAAGCTAACCATCGAAAGACACTCGCGCTAGCCTCCTGCCTTGCCAGGACTACCTAAAGTGCGCGCTGGCCCTGCAGGACGCTGGGAGACGATTTCGAATGCACCTTTTCGCCGTCGAACGGCATTTAACGGCGAGCGAAATCCGAAGCGTTATCGCAACCAATTGCGGAGCCCCGTTTTGACATCCGATTCATCGTTTGGTTCATCAAATGAAATTCAGTGTGCATCCGAATGCGCCCACTGCTCGATCAACAGTTCCAACTACTTCTTGTCTTGGCTTGAAATCAACTCACGCTCTTGCTCCCAGGTGGCACGATCGTTCCCTAACCCGAGAGATTCGGAACATTCGTCAAGGCGATTTAAGATAGCGTTTACATGCTCGGGCTTTACGCTTGACGGGGCCGAACGTAAGCGAACGACCAATTCCCATGCCGCCTTAAATTCTTCATATGCGACTGAAGTCTGCTTCGATTCGAGCAGAATTTCTCCGTATCGCAAATGCGCGATTGCCACGGCCCGATTTGCTAGTTTCTCTTTTTCGCAATAGCCAAGAAAGTCGACCAGCATCGGCCTGATCAATTCACCTCCGCCTGTCGCCAGACGCGATTCTGCAAGATGTAGTAGCATCGATTTACAAGTGTCCGAACTCCACCCTTCTTTCTCTCGAATTCCATCAATCAATGGAGCTAATAGATCGATAGCTGATTGGTAGTCTTTCTTGGCTAGATAAGCAGAAGCGAGATTGCTTTGATTGGTTCTCATGTCGGGATGATTTTCGAGTGACTTGCTAGATAGCGCGTCAATTGATTTCTTCAATAGCACAATGGCTTCGTCAGGTTTTCCCATGGCGCGGTAACAACGCGCCAATCCATTTTGCGATCCGACGGTTTCAAGATGATTCTCACCCAGCAGTTCCCTCCGCTTGTCGAGAACATCTATGTAAAGCGCCGCGGCCTCCGCAAATCGATTTCGATTGACCAAAACAGCGGCCAAGTTGTTCTTTGCGGTTTGAACTCGTGGGTCATCCGGGCCAAAAATAGCTTGCGATTGAATTAGCGTTTCATTCAGTAGACTTTCGGCTTTTTCAAACTCGGAGATTTGAGCGTATCCATTCGCCAGATTGTTTCTAATCCCGAGCTCCAAGAAAAGGTCTGCTGTTTTCGAAGCTTGTATCAAAGAGATTAAGTGCAACCAAAGTGTGATTCCTTTCTCGTACTTTTGGTTGCCGAAATAGGCTTGGGCGAGATAATCACGAGCTTTAATAAATGCGCCGTCGGATTCATCCATCGAAACCGCCATTTGCTTCTCAATGTGTTCCAGCAATTCAACCGCTTCCTTAGATTGACCTGACTTTAGCATGACCAAGCCTTGAAATGACTCGAACTCCAATAGTTCTGCATCGCGGCTGTCAACCTCCGGCTTCACGAGATCAATCGCATAGCGAATTGACTTGGCTGACTCAGCGAGATCCCCCAATTCTAAGAATGATCTACTGATGACGTAGAGCAAACGACCTCTTTGATCAGCCGGAATGGAATCATTGGATCGAAGCGAGTACATGTAAGACGCAAGCGTGTCATAGAGAGTTACCGAGCGACCACTTACCTCAGGGCTTGGGCTTCGGAAACAGGAAACCAAAAAGTCGCTTAAAGCTTCAGAGTTCTTGCGTTTTGTTACGGCCTCTTTCTCGGCATTTCGCGCCCTCGAAGCATTCACATCCGCGATTTGCCGCTGCGTCTTCTCGTCGTTCCGCGCCTTGATGGCAAGCCGACTCTCCGCATTTGCCCGCAGCATTCCAGCGGAAGTTCCGCATAACCCAACAATGAGGAGCGACAGAACAGTGCCAACAAACAAGACCGCATACCTGTTCTTTTTTACATATTTCTGGATCCGATAGACGTTAGTCGGAGGCCTCGCCTCAACGGGTTCGTTTTGTAAAAACCTTCGCACATCATCAGCGAGCGCTGCAACAGAAGTAAAGCGTCGTGTTTTCTCTTTCTCAATCGCCTTCATTACAATCCAGTCAAGATCGCCCTGCAGCAATTGCCGCAAGCGCTTTGATGAAATCTTCATTTGTGCAGCGATTTTTGTCGACGAGTGCTCGATCTTATCCAGGCGACGGCTAGGAACGGTAAATTCTGCTGACTTCACCCTTTGAAGTTGATCAAAAATATCGACATCATGAAGGCGGTTCTGCTCCATCGCAGGACGACCAGTGAGCATTTCGTAAAGTATTAGCCCTAACGCAAATACATCCGTTCTCGTGTCAATTAATAACGGATTCATTTCAGCCTGTTCGGGACTCATATACTGCAATGTTCCGACGACTTGCCCCACCTCCGTGAACACGCTTTTGTCTGTGAGCCGTGTTTGCCTTTCGATCGCTTTAGCCAGCCCAAAATCGATGATTTTTGGGATATGGCGATCACCTTGCCGCATGACGAGGATGTTTGACGGCTTGATGTCACGATGAATAATCCCCTGCTGGTGAGCGTGTCCGATGGCTTCACATACGTCGACAAAGAGATTCAATCGCTCAACAATGGTTAGCCGATTTCGGTCGCAATACTGGGTGATCGAAATACCATCGATGAACTCCATTGCGAAGTACGGCGTCCCGAGAGTGGTCGTGCCGGCGTCAAAGATCTTCGCGATGTATTCGTGATCCATCATCGAAAGAACCTGACGTTCTACTTCAAATCGTAGAATCGTCTGTGAGTCCCCTAAGTTCGACTTGATGAGCTTTAGGGCAACCACTCGCTTCAGCGGGCGAAGTTGCTCAGCAAGCCAAACTTCCCCCATCCCACCATCAGCGATCTTGCGGACATAGAGATAGTCATTGACCCGCCCCGGAATCAGCGAGTTCATCGCAGCCGGATCATCTGAGGGTGCGATTGTGTCTAACGACGGAGTTGCGGCGCTTGGATCATCGCTTTTCGGCGTTTTCTTCAAATCCCTCGCACTGTCCACCAATTGGATCATTCCGGACAATAAGCCGACGTGGTCAGGATAGGACTCGTACATCTCCTTCCGGTAACTGACGTCGTAAATTTTTCCAGAATTGAAAAAGGACAAGGCAATTTCAACAATCGGACTCAAAACCTGACCCCTATACCGACACTAGGTGTTTCTCGCCGCCTTAGGAGTTATTTTAGCCAATTCGCAGATCCTGCTGTGAGTGGCGGCCGAAAACTGCAGCATTGTAGGCATGCGACGTTGATTTGCTGGGTCGTGTTAGGGTTTGAGAACCGATCTAGCTGTGTTTTCGGTGATTTCGACTTCTCGCCGAGGAGGCAAATGTACGAGGCTGGCTTAGCTCGCTGTGCGATTGGGAAAGATCCGACGCCAAGGAATATTCGGAGGGCCATAGAAGCTTTGGCGCCATTTCGGCACAGCTGATTGGCTCGGCGTCGCCGAGATCAACGATCGCATCGCGTGCCCATCGCCAAGTTGTCGACGGTATCTGATGCACTCTGGATGATCAGCTTTCCAGCGAGTTGCTCGCTCGAATCTCGTAACGAACCAAGCCGGGACGTTGCGGGCAATTCCTGACCCGACGCCAATATTCATGCTGGTTTAGCGTGGTGTGGCTGGTTTCTCGACCGAGTTGACCTCGAAACCCCATCCATTAGCGAAGCTCGATCTAACGTGGTGATCAACATTTCATGAGACGCTCTAGCACACCACTGCGGGTCCCTGCCGCCCAAGTATACGGAAAGAAGCGAAGCCATTTCCAACCAACTCTGCTACGTCGCTAAAGGCTTCGTGAAACTCTCAGTACCGCTAATCAAAATAGCTTGCGCGCTCGCTAATTGGTCCGCTCATGTCGATGCGAATTGATTTCGAAGTTCAGGCTACTGGCAACGTCTGTCTGATCTTGATTCCGGCATCATGTTGCCATTCTCGTTTTGGAGAAAATCACCATGGTTGGAACACAATTTGAAAACGTGAGTGGGGGGTCTCCATTCAAATGTGTCAACCATGATCTCCAAAACGGCAAACTGAAACTTCAAGTGGTAATACACCTTGATTCTTATCAGCTGATTATCTCGAAGTTCCTTGAAATTCGCTTGAGGCCGCGAACGGTCGTGTCCTTCCCTGCGCCGCCATTAATCAGCCCAGAATCGACCGACGAATTGTACATAAAGACGCGGTCTCGCCCCCGTCCCATCTCAGCACGCAAATTCTGGATTTGTGCGTTGTCAAGGGTCAAGTCATCATTGCCGACGCCGGTCTTCACCGTCGCGTTATTGATGGCGCCTTTGAGAAACACTTCATCTCGACGGGCGCCGGTTTCGATATTCAAGTTACCCACATTGCCGCCAATGTTGACGTTCGCATAATTCGTATCGCGAGCATTCACTGAAATATTGTCAATTCGACTTGTCGAGGCAATTTGCACGAAATCCTGGACGCCATTGCCCATGATGTTCTGGCCCAGCCGAAAGTGTGGAATCGCGTCTTTCGTTTAGCTTAGTGAAGTGTTGAAGAACGAAGGAACGAAGTACGAGTTTT
>JBKJSI010000450.1:0-4807 GCA_046595915.1 Pirellulaceae bacterium | reverse complement strand
CTCGTGCCCTTACCGGTTGGGCACGAGCGGGAAAAGAAAACGTGATGAATAAGATCCCCGGCAAGAAAAGCAGTTCGCGAGGAATGTACTCAATCTTCGCCAAGTAGAGTGGCAAAGCTAAAGCAACCGTAAAGAGCATCGCGATCCAAAAGAAGATCGGCGCCTTACGAAAGTGATTGCGGATCGTGGCTACATCAAACATCGCGCGGAACTTATTCTCCGCCGCAAAGTGCGCCTGGGCGAATGGCAAGTAGATGAGCACAAAGCTCATTAAGATCACGGCGAAGAAATTGCAAAATCCCGCCACCACCGGCGCAGCCTTACTTCCCGCAATGAAAAGTCCAATCGGCAATCCTAGCCAGATTGCCGTGCCCGCAAATCCGCGCGAGCCAAGGCTAAAGTAATAAGGCAATCGCAGCGACATCACAAAGTCCCAGCAGCCATTGGCCGCGTCGTTCCAGAGCTTGCCGCTGAAAAAAGTCTTGAGAAAGCGAATCGGCGCCGGCCAGAGAAAATCGCGAAAGCGCCCGCCGCGAACCCAGGCCCAAAAGATATAAGCCGCCGTGAAAGCGCCGACGATCGCCGTCCCAAGCCAAAGCCGCCGTTCTTCGGGGCTACCGGGCTGGAGCAAGTAAGCGTCATACCAAAAGCCGCCCAAAAAGCGCGCCGGTTGAATCGCCAGCCAAGCACAAAACACGATGCTGCCGACTCGCGAAGCTTTATGAATCCCCACCAGCGCATCGCTGATCTTGCCCGACTTAGCGACGCGACCGCTCACTTCTAGCAAATAACCCAAGCTCAACAAATTCAAAATCGGAATCGAAGCCAAGACCGAAAGCCCCGCAATCATCGACGCGACGCCGAATGAACCATGTAGAAAGGTCGCAATCGCGCGAAAGGTCCAATAAGTCGCTCGCACTGGCCAAGAGGAAGCCGGGCGCTGAACGCTTAGCGCTGACGACCCCGGCGCGTCGACAATGAGCACCTCGGGCAAACGAGGCAAAACCGGGGGCGGCTCGACGACACTTGCTACATGCACCTCCTCCGCAAACCGAATCTCCTCCGACGAGTGCAGCGCCATTGCCTGGGACGGCAATGCATCGTTCGGCAGAAGAAATGGCCCCGTATTCATTCACTGTTATCCAGTTGGCTCAGCAATCGATTATGCCGTCGCCCCGATTAACGCCAAAAGTCCTTGAAACCGCAATATTCTCACTCTGCTGACGATTACCTATTAATGACGGCTACAGTTTCGTCGTCGTAACTTTAAGTAGCGTCCAATTTTAAGCAATTTGAAACTCCTTCACGATTAGCTTGGTAAAATTCCTAGCATAGTCCACCTTTGCAAGCGATTTTTGTGACCATTTGTCCGCACCCGGCGTCTCAAACTGCTACAGAGGAATTCGGTCGTGTGGAAACGATATTTGCTCCTGACCGTCGCCATTCTAGTTGGCGCGACCGCGCTGGCCGGGTCCCTTCTGAAGCGTAATCGCGTCCTGCCGCCCAAGCGATTGGCTTCTCCGCCCGATGCCAGCATGGCTGCAGTCATTGGCCAAGTCGATGCCGATTTTCAAAAAGCCTGGAATGCGAAAGGCTTAACCGCCGCGCCGAAGGCGGACGAGCTATCACTCATCCGCCGAATCTCCTTGGGCCTGATGGGCACCGTCCCTTCGCTCGAAGAACTTCGCTCACTCGAAAAAGTCCCCGAAGGCGAACGCGTCAACTGGTGGCTCGGACACGTTCTGGAAGATCGCCGCAGTGCCGACTACATCGCCGAGCGCTTTGCCCGCGCCTACGTCGGAACCGACAACGGAACCTTCATCCTCTTTCGTCGTCGCCGCTTAGTCCTCGAACTGAGCGAACGCATCGCCCGCAACGAGCCCTACGACAAAATCGTACGTTCGCTGATGGCCGACGAGGGCATTTGGACCGATACACCAACGGTCAACTTCGTCACCGCTCGCCTCGATATGAATAACGAGAATCAGCCCGATCCCATCCGGCTCGCGGCGGCGACCTCGCGAGCGTTCCTTGGCATGCGGATTGATTGCCTTCAGTGCCACGATGAGCATCGCGACAACAAAAATTACTTCGGCAATGACGAAAAGCCCGTCGAAGGTAAGCAAGCCCATTTTCATGAGCTCGCCGCATTTTACTCCGAAGCGCAGCTTTCAGGTGTCTTCGGCATTCGCGACAACCCTGACAAAAAGTACTTCTACAAGTACATTTACGACGACCAAGAATCGCACATCAAGCCGCAAGTTCCCTTCTATACCGAACTGTATAAACCGACCAACGAACCGCGCCGCCAGCAACTCGCCAAATGGGTCACGCACCCCCAAAATGGCGCTTTCTCGCGAGCGATCGTCAATCGCATCTGGGCCATCGTCTGTGGCAAGCCACTCGTCGCGCCGATTGACGACGTGCCGCTTTATGGTCCATGGCCTGCCGGGATGGAAATCTTGGCCAACGACTTTTCCGCGAGTGGTTTTGATCTGCGACGTTTGATTCGCATCATCGTCGCCACGCAGGCATTTCAGCGCGATAGCCGCGCCGACTTTGAGATCACGCCGGAACATGAAACCGATTGGGCGGCATTTCCCCTCACTCGCCTCCGCCCGGAACAAGTTGCAGGCGCACTCACCCAAGCCGCCTCGCTCACGACGATCAATGATCAAGCTGGCATCATCGCGAAGCTCCAACAGTTCGGCGATATGAATGGCTTCGTTGAGCGCTACGGCGATGTTGGCATCGACGAGTTCAACGAACGCGGTGGCACGATCACCCAGCGACTCCTCATGATGAACGGCGAAGTCCCGCGCCAACGCACGCAAGCCGAAAGCGACATCGCCTTCGCCGCCCCGGCCCGCATCGCCGCTCTTGTTAAAGACCCCAAATCCGTAGTGGAATCCGCCTATCTCTGCGTCCTCTCAAGAAAACCAACCGCCGCCGAAAGCGAAAACTTGGCCTCCAGAATCGCCTCGAAAACGGACAGCGCCAAACGCGAAGCCGTCGAAGACATTTTTTGGATTCTCGTCAACAGCAGTGAATTCTCTTGGAATCACTAACTGCAGCGACTACTAACCGCGGTTCTAGGACCAACAACGTGAATCACTTCCACTGCGGAACCTCCGCCCACTTCAGCCGCCGAAATTTGCTCGGCGTTGCCGCTGGGCTCGGCATGGCAAGCTGGCTCACTCCGGTCGCGGAATCCCTTTCCCGCGCCGCCGAGAAATTGCCGAGTGGTGCGCCGGCGAAATCGCTCATTGTGCTTTGGATGGGCGGCGGTCCTAGCCAACTCGAAACCTTCGATCCCCATCCCGGCGGCGCCGTTGCGGGCGGGCCCGCCATCAGCACGCGCGCTAAAGGAATCTCCATCGGCAAAGGCCTCGAGCAAGTCGCCGATGTGATGGACCATCTCTCCATCATTCGCTCTGTCACCAGCAAAGAAGGCGACCATGAACGGGCGGCCTACAATGTGAAGACCGGTTATCGGCCCGACCAAACGTTGGTGCATCCCTCAATCGGCGCGATCGTCTGTCATCAGTTGAAAGACAATCTCGAAATTCCACGCCACGTTTCGATCTTGCCCAGTGAATGGCCCGCTCGCGGCGGCTACTTGGGCGATGTTTACGACGCATTCAAAATCGGCGATCCGAACCAACCTCTGCCCGATGTCGCCACTGCCATCACCACAGATCGCTACAAGCAGCGTTTGGCCGACTTAGAAAATGTCGTCGAAAAGGAGTTCGCTCGAGGGCGTCTCAAGAAAATGGAGGACTCCAAAACCCTCCATCTCCAGACGATGCAGAATGCCTATCGCATGATGTCCTCCGATCAACTGAAAGCCTTCAACGTCAAGGAAGCGCCCGCGAGCCAACAAAAGTCCTATGGCGATACGAGCTTCGGTCGCGGCTGCCTGGCTGCCCTCCGCCTCGTTAAAGCGGGCGTGCGGTGTGTTGAGGTAACGCTTCAGGGCTGGGATAGCCACATCAACAACGAAGAGTTTTGCGTCGCGCGGCTCAACGAACTCGATCCCGCTTTCGCTGCACTGATTCGCGACCTGAAGGCGGAGGGCCTGCTTGATTCAACGCTCGTCCTTTGGGCCGGCGAATTTGGCCGTACTCCCCGACTCAACCCGGCTGGCGGGCGCGATCACTGGCCCCACGGCTTTAGCATCGCGATGGCCGGAGGCGGGGCGCCAGGCGGCCGAGTTATTGGCGAAACCAGCCCCGATCCCTCGATCGAACCGGCCAACGTCGCCAAAGATGTGAAGAAGCCAATCCCGATCGAAGATGTCCACGCCACCGTCTTAAAGCTTTTGGGAATTGAACCTCAGCTCGAAGTTCAAACGCCGATCGGCAGACCGATGAAACTCAGTGAGGGGCAGGTGATCCAAGACTTGTCGGCATAGGAAGCCTACCGGGCCAGCATCGCCATTTCGCTTTTGGAGCTTGGCAGGCCGTAGTCGACTTCGCTGACGGTTTGACCATCTTCGCTCCAGTATTTCCAGCGGCCGATTTTTCTGCCCGATTGGAAGATGCCATCTTCTTGTTTTTGTCCATTCGTATACCAGCTCGTCCACGGGCCATCTTCGATGTCGTCGCGGTATTCGCCCATGCAGTCGAGTGAACCGTCGGGGTACCAGAAACTCCAGAGACCGACTTTCGCGCCGCGTAGATACTCGCCTTCGCAGTCAATTCGGCCATCGGGGAACCAATAGGTCCAGATGCCATCGGCCATGCCGCTGACGAGTTGGCCCGCGGCGCGCTGGCCGCCTTGGAACTGGTGGGCGATGCGTTTCACC
>JBKJSI010000315.1:0-3917 GCA_046595915.1 Pirellulaceae bacterium | reverse complement strand
TGTACCATGGGGCGGGCGCTTCATGGTACACTCGCGCTCCACAGCGATAAGATCTTCCGAGAATTCTGCCACGGTAAGAGCTGGTACGCTTGCAAAATGGCATTCGGACAATTTGGCGGATTGCACTTGCAATTCGCCGATCGAATCCCTGTAAGTGGCTGCCACTTCAGTTGCTTGCTCTAATCCTAAGTCCGCGAACCAGCGTGCATGAGTGGAGGGCTCGACACTGTCAAAATAGGACACGCAAGTTGGATTTGTCGCATCAATTAAAGCCGCGGGCGCAACAATAGCCACGCGTTGTCCCGCCCTATAAAGTTCAAGCGCCGCTGTAAGTGCGGTAAGACCGCTTCCCACGATCGCTACTTCTACTTGCCTTTTGGAGTCTAAAATTGGGTAAGCAGAGTAACCGACACTGGATCTTAACGGTAAAACCGCAGAGCTGAGCTGAGGGGACATTGCATACTCCTTCTGAGTCAAGTCGCAATAACTCTAACGCACTTGGCATGCCAACCGGCCTGTGCCGACAACATTGGAAGCGAGCGACTGATTGTCAATTCTCCATTTCGTGATTTCCCGCTTTGCCTCGCGCCAATACCAAATAGCTAGTCTGGGACGTTTCGACATTACTCTTTGCTAAGAGTGCGAAAGCGCTATTCGCTTGTCCGACGAAGTTACCGAGCGGGCCGTTGACGTAACTTAGATGCAGAGGCAGGATCGCTGAGAAGGTAGCCAATCAGACTCAATCAACATCGCCTCGATCTGCTCGACCAACTTGCGACCAACCAACTCCTTTCGCGTACTATTGAGGCATCGCTGCAGGCGTGTGCGCTTCAAAGCGCGCAATTCATGAGGCGAAATTTTGGCTGCGATGTCTAAATTGCCCCAAATGCGCTCACCCACGACACTTCGTCGGTCGGTCAGGGCGACATTTTGGCGGAACAGCGCTATTTTGCATAATTATTAAAAAATAAAAGTGAGGAAAATTCAACTTCTCTTTGCTCGGAACCTCTACAATGCCCGCCACTTAGCTCGCCTCAATTGAATTTGGCCCTGGGTCGAACTCCGCAACGGCATGAGTGGCACGTCAATTGCCCTTATGCATGCACCCCCTCAACTCGCAAGGAGCGCTCCATGCCATCACTTCAGGAACTTCAGCGCGGTCAATTACGTTTCGCGACTACTCAGCCCCGGATGTCGAACACGCATGATGAAGAGCTAATTGTCACTGATCAACGCTGTGAAATGTCGCCTGCACAGTGTGTTGAGGAAAAATTGTTGCGTCTATTGCAGCATGGCGAGAATCTTTTGCGATCTTCGGTCTCGCCCCGTCGCCCGCGTTAGCCCTTGAAGAAAATGGATTCCGCCGCGATACGCTAGCGCGATCCTCTGGTTTTTCTTGCAATTTCCTAGTTCCACCTGAAATCTCTTCGCGGCTTTCACTCTGATCGTCGGCGACTGCCGTGGAATCCCCGATAAGAGGCTGCGCGCGTGCATGAGTATTCTGGATGCCCCGTCGACATCGATTGATCCATTTGTCTTAGATTCCGCGGTTACGATTCGCGATGAACCGCTCAATTTGGAGCGTCTCGAGCAATATGCGGAGAATCTCGCGAAATCGCTAGTAGTTGTGCCGCGACCGCACAGCGATGAAGCAATCTTGCTTCGTGCGCAGCGCAATGCTGCAGCACTACGCCAGGCGCATCAGCTATTGGTGAAGTCTGTCGCTGGTGGTGAGCATCGAACGATCGATGTCGAATGGCTCCTCGACAACTTCACCGTGGTGGAAGAGCAGCTTCGTGAAGTTCATGAGGACTTACCTCGGAAATTCTATCATGAGTTGCCCAAGACAAAAAAAGGGTTGCCTCGGGTCTATGAAATCGCACTCGGAATCATCGCCCACACCGACAGTGCACCCGATGAACAAACACTAGAGCGCTTTCTAAACGCGTTCCAACGGATCTCGCCCCTTTCCATCGGCGAAACTTGGGCGTTTCCGATCATGCTGCGTTTGGCGCTCATTGAGAATCTTCGGCGGATTGCTCAACAGATTCTAGCTCGCCGAAAGTGTCGCAGCGAAGCGATGCACCTTGTCATGGAAGCTACTGAGGGGACGCCGGTTCAATTGGAACTTGACTCCTTGGAACGCTGTGCACCGACAATCGTGGAAGTACTTCAGCTACTAGAGGAAGATCCTTCGGCTTCGATGACCTGCCGCAACGAATTGGAGCAGCGGCTGCGTGAAAAAGGTTGGGACTTAGCGGAGATTCTGCGAGACGCCCATCGCAGCCAGGCCGCCAACCAGGTAACGATCGGGAACTTGATCACCAGCATGCGGTTGATTTCCGCGCTCGATTGGATGGCGTTTTTCGAGCAAGTTAGTCTCGCCGAGCGCACACTGCGAGAAGATCCAGCCGAGGTCTATTCGGCAATGGATGCATCCTCGCGCGATCGCTATCGCAGGGAGCTGGAGCGAATCTCCCGGCGAAGTAAAAAGTCGGATTTGGAAACTGCTAGGCTCGCCGTCCAGGCGGCCGAGCATGCATGCGCGCGCGGCGCGGCGCTGGTCGAGCAACACATTGGGTACTATTTAGCCGGGGAAGGAAATCGCGGGTTTCGCAAGTCACTTAAGTATCGCCCGACCGTAAGTGAATGGTGCGGGCAATTGATCCTTCGACAGCCTTTGGCGTTCTACTTGGGTAGCATCAGTGCGCTCACCGCAGCGTTCCTGTGCATGCTTACTTTAGGGCTCCAAAGCGCCAGTGCGCCATTGCTTACAGTCGTTGCAATCAACCTTTTGGCGATCCTTCCGGCCAGTGAATTGGCAATTTCAATAGTAAACTTTGGCGTGACGATGTTCGCGGCGCCAAGGTTTCTTCCAAAGCTGGAAATGAAAGAGGGGATTCCTCTATCGCGAAAGACCCTGGTGGTCGTCCCTTCGCTACTCACTAGCGCTGAGGAAGTAAAGTCGCTTCTGCAGCGAATGGAGTCTCATTATCTTGGCAATCCCGATCCGGCCCTTCGATTCGCGCTGCTTACGGACTGGCCCGATTCCGCGGTCCAAAAAACTGACCAAGATGATGCATTGCTGGAACAAGCAAAAAAGGGAATTGCCGCCTTGAATCAGCGGCAGGGTGGGGCGGCCAATGGTCCCTTCTTACTACTTCATCGTCGCCGAAGCTGGAATGCCGCAGAAAACTGTTGGATGGGCTGGGAGCGGAAACGCGGCAAATTGATGGAGTTGCATCAGTGGCTGCGAGGCGAAGAGAGTTCATTTGAGACGATCGTTGGGGATCACCGCGCCGTCGCACCTAAAAGCGGCGTTCCGACCATTGCCTACGTCCTGACACTCGATTCAGATACCCAGCTTCCCCCCGGCGCGGCGAGAAAACTCGTTGGCGCGATCAGCCACCCGCTCAATCAACCGCGCGTCGCCAATGGCCGGATTGCGAGCGGCTACGTCTTACTGCAGCCAAGAGTCGGCGTCACGCTTAATTCAGCCAATCAGACTTGGTACTCACGAATCTATGCGAACAGTCCGGGCATTGATCCCTATGCGACGGCCTCTTCCGATGTCTATCAAGATCTCTTCGGCGAGGGCAGTTTCACCGGAAAAGGTATTTACGATCTAAAAGCCTTTGAACAATGTCTCGCAGGCGTATTTCCTGAAAATCGTATTCTCAGCCATGATTTGATCGAAGGCTGTCACTCGAGAGTCGGACTGCTTAGCGACGTCGAAGTAATCGATGGATTTCCGGCTCGCTATGAAGCAGATGCACGGCGGCAGCATCGGTGGGCGCGAGGTGATTGGCAGCTGTTGCCCTGGCTCTTCCCATTCGCGCCAACCGAAAAAGGTACAGTTAGAAATCGACTCTCTTGGCTCTCGCATTGGAAAATTGTCGACAACTTGAGACGCACGT
>JBKJSI010000854.1:0-4273 GCA_046595915.1 Pirellulaceae bacterium | reverse complement strand
ATCGGCGGGATTTACCTTTCGATAGTTGGGATTGCTTGGCAGATTGGCCGGGAGTTGGCCTCGCGCCGCGTTGATGGCGGCCTGCACATCGCGCGAAGCGGCGTTGATATTGCGATCGAGGTCAAATTGCAGCGTGATGTTCGTCGTGCCGAGCGAACTGGCCGAGGTCATTTCGGTGATGCCCGCGATACGACCGAATTGGCGCTCGAGCGGCGTTGCAACAGCCGACGCCATCGTCTCGGGGCTTGCGCCAGGCAAATTGGCGTTCACTTGAATCGTGGGAAAGTCAATCTGCGGGAGCGGCGAAGTGGGCAGGAGCGTGTATCCGAGTGCGCCTGCCAAGGTGATGGCGATGGTGAGGAGCGTCGTGCCCACAGGACGGCGAATGAAAGGAGTCGACAGGCTCATGGGGCGGAGTCCTGTCGCGCAAGTCGTCGCTCGCTCCAGGCGAGCTCATTCGCCGCCTCGGTGTCTTCCGTGGCCGAGGTCTCCGTGCTTGCAAATCCAAAATACTCGCCGATGCGATCGAGCCACAAATAGATCACGGGCGTCGTGTAGAGCGTCAACAGCTGACTGAAGATCAAGCCGCCGATAATCGTGATGCCGAGTGGACGACGAAGCTCGGAACCGGTGCCATGACCGATCGCGAGCGGAACCGCGCCAAGCAAGGCAGCCATCGTGGTCATCATGATCGGTCGGAATCGCAACTGACACGCTTCAAAAATGGCATCGTAGGCCGATTTCTGTTCGGTGCGCCGCGCATCCATTGCGAAGTCGATCATCATGATCGCGTTTTTCTTCACGATACCAATCAGCAGAATGATGCCTATCAGCCCAATCACACTGAGATCGATTCCATAAATCAAAAGAGCGACCAGCGCGCCGACGCCCGCAGAAGGAAGCGTTGAAAGAATCGTGATAGGGTGGATGTAACTTTCGTAAAGTACGCCGAGAACGATGTAGACCGTCACGAGCGCCGCCAAAATCAAGAGCGGCGTGCTCTTGAGCGACGCCAGGAACGCTTCGGCAGTTCCCTGAAATCCGCCGACGATACTCGGCGGCATTTGGAGCTCTTGCTTCGCTTTGTCGATTGCCTCCACCGCTTCGCCCAGGGAAACATTCGGCGCGAGATTGAAGGAGACGGTGACTACCGGGAACTGACCTTGGTGATTCACCGTCAGCGGCGCGGTCGATTCCTCGAGTCGAGTGAACGCGTTCAGCGGAACGATCGGGCTATTCGCTGGCCGAAGATAAATCTCGCTCAAATCGCGCGGCGCATCGCGAAACTCGGGTTTGACCTCCAAAATCACGCGATACTGATTGAGCTGTGTGAACATGATTGAAATCTGACGTTGCCCGAATGCGTCGTAGAGCGTGTCATCGATCATGCGAGGCGTGATCGCCAGTCTCGACGCGGTATCGCGATCGATCACCACGCGCAGCTGTAGTCCAGCATTTTGTTGATCGGTCGCCACATCGCGAAGCTGCGGAAGCTCTTTGAGTTTGGCGACCAATTTCGGCGACCACTCACTGAGTTCCTTGGCATCAGGATCTTCAAGGCTGTACTGATACTGCGTTCGGCTGAGTCGTGTTTCGACCGTCAAATCTTGAACCGGCTGCATGAAGAGCTGTATTCCCGAAACTTTTTCGACCTGAGACTGCAAACGGTGGATGACTTCCGTCGCGCTGAGATGTCTTTCATCGAGCGGCTTTAGGTTGACTTGAATGCGCCCGCTATTGATCGTCGTATTCGTTCCATCAATGCCGATGAAGCTCGACAAACTCTCCACCGCTGGATCTTGCAGAATAACGCGATTGAGCTCCAGCTGCTTCTTTGACATCGCTTCAAATGAAATACTCTGCGGCGCCTCAGTGATGCCGAGAATCACACCGGTGTCTTGAACAGGAAAAAAGCCCTTCGGAACGATGATGTAGAGATAAACCGTCGCCAACACTGTGATGAGCGAAATCACCATCGTTGAAACCTGATGCCTTAAAACCCATCTCAGCGTCATACTGTAAAAGGCGATAACCGATTCAAAAACATGCTCCGACGCGCGATAGAGCCAGCCATGCTTTTTCGGATCGGTGTGCTTGAGCAATTTCGCGCACATCATCGGCGTGAGTGTGAGCGATACGACCGCCGAGACCAGGATCGTCACGCTCAGCGTCACGGCAAACTCCCGAAAGAGTCGGCCGACGATATCGCCCATGAAAAGCAGCGGAATCAGCACGGCAATCAGCGATACGCTGAGCGAGATAATCGTAAAGCCGATTTGCGCGGAGCCCTTGAGCGCCGCTTCCATCGGCGAATCGCCTTCTTCGATATAGCGCATGATGTTTTCGATCATCACGATCGCGTCATCGACGACGAAGCCCGTCGAAATCGTCAGCGCCATGAGCGTCAAGTTGTTGAGGCTATATCCCAGCAAATACATCACCGCAAACGTGCCCACCAAGGAGAGCGGCACGGCGACACTTGGAATGATCGTCGCATAGACATTTCGCAAAAACAAAAAGATCACCAGCACAACGAGGCCGATGGTGAAAAAGAGCTCGGTCTGAACATCATTGACAGAAGCACGGATCGTCAGCGTGCGGTCAGTGAGAATCGAGATCGACACTGTTGGAGGCAGCGATTCCTTGAGCTGTGGCAGAATCGCCTTGATGCGATCGACGACTTCGATCGTGTTGGCGCCGGGCTGGCGCTGGATGTTGAGAATCACCGCCGGCGTAGCATTCATCCAGGCCGCTTGACGCAGATTTTCAACATCGTCGATCACGTCCGCAACATCCGAAAGGCGCACCGGCGCACCATTGCGATAAGCGATAATCAACGCACGATACTGCTCGCTGCTAAAAATCTGATCGTTCGCTCCGATCGTATAAGCCTGACGAGCGCCGTCAAAACTCCCCTTCGCTTGATTGACATTCGCCGCAGCTACGGCCATCCGGACATCTTCCAAATTCAAACGCAGGCTCGAAAGCGCCGTCGGATTCATCTGAATCCGGATCGCCGGCTTCTGCCCGCCGCTCATACTCACCATTCCGACGCCGCTAAGCTGTGAAATTTTTTGAGCGAGTCGCGTGTCGGCAAGGTCTTCCACTTTGGAAAGCGGCAGTTCATCCGAAAACAAAGCCAATGTCAAAACCGGCGCATCCGCCGGATTCGTCTTCAAATAAATCGGTGGATTAGGCAAATCGGTCGGCAGGAAGTTCGCGGCAGCGTTGATGGAGGATTGCACCTGTTGCGCCGCGATATCGATATTGAGTTCCAAGGCGAATCGCAGCGTAATGACTGAGCAGCCGTCGGAACTGGTGGACGTCATTTGTGTCAGTCCGGGAACTTGTCCGAATTGACGCTCCAGCGGGGCGGTGACCGACGACGCCATCACATCGGGGCCCGCGCCCGGATAGAAAGTCATGACCTGAATCGTCGGGTAGTCGACCTGTGGCAGGGCGGAGACCGGCAATAGCCGGTAAGCGATCATGCCAGCCAGCATGATCGCCGCCATGAGCAGCACTGTCGCGACGGGCCTCAGAATAAAGGGGCGAGAGATGTTCATTGCGGCGCATTCGCACTCGCTGATGAACCCTGCTTAGTCACTGGCTTATTCCCTGGCTTCGATTCTGGCTTCGAGTTGGGTGTTTTGGGCGACTCCGCTTCCTTCGCATTGGGATCGCGAATCGAAATCTTGGCGTTGGGCTGAAGCTTATCGAGACCTTCGGTCACCACCTGTTCACCCTCTTGAAGACCATGCTCGATCACCGTCTCCGTCCCTTCAGTGGGCCCGACGCCGACAGTGCGCAGCTCCACGGTGCTATCGGCCTTCACGACATAGACAAACGTTGAGCTAGGGCCGCGCTGAATTGCTGCGGAGGGAATGACAATCGCATCGCGCTGGACGTCCACCAACAGCCTCGTGTTGACGAACTGATTCGGAAAGAGAGTCGCCTCTTTCTGTTCGAAGATTGCTTTCAATCGCAACGTCCCGGTCGTGGAATCAACTTGATTGTCGGTGGCCAAGAGTTTTCCGCTGGCGAGTTTCGTAGTGAAATTGCGGTCGTAGGCATCGACTTGTAGCTCACTTCCCTCGCGCATGCGCTTCTGCACGCGTGGAATGTCGTCTTGAGAAATTGTGAAGACCAAGGCAATGGGCTGAACCTGATTGATCACCACCAAACCATTGGGATCATTCGCGCGGACGATATTGCCGAGATCGACCAGCCGCAATCCAACAATGCCGTTGATAGGCGAAACAATCTTGCAATA
>JBKJSI010000857.1:0-2503 GCA_046595915.1 Pirellulaceae bacterium | reverse complement strand
AGCAACATCCCAGCAAGAATAGCATCATCGGAAAACGCCGCAGCTGCGCCTGGAATGATGACTTCTTGTTGCAAGTCCTTGCCGGAACAACCACTTAGTTGCCGCTGGCCCTGGGGTTTTGACGCCTTCGCCGAAGAGGGTGCCATCGGGAAGGACGAGGCCGGCGCGGCCGCCTGGTTTTAATAGGCGGATCAGGAGGACGAGGAAGAGGTCGGCGGTTTCGCGAGTTTTGAACGCAGTCGGGAAGTTCGACTCAATGCCATCTTCCTCCATCCCACCAAAAGGAGGATTGGTCACGATCACATCGACTCGTTCCGAGGGCGACCAATCCTTAAGCGGGCGCGAAAGTGTGTTGGTGTGCTTCACGTTCGACGGAACATCGATGCCGTGCAGCATGAGGTTGGTCATGCACAAAATGTGCGGCAAGTGCTTTTTTTCGATGCCGGTGAAGCACTCTTGAATTGTCTGCTGATCTTCTTCGGTTTTGGCTTGTTTACGTAAGTTGTCGATGGCGGAGACGAGAAAGCCGCCGGTGCCGCAGGCGGGGTCGAGGATGGTTTCGCCGAGCTTGGGATTGATCTGATCGACGATGAACTGGGTGACGGCGCGGGGAGTGTAGAACTCGCCTGCGTTGCCGGCGGATTGGAGATCCTTTAAGAGTTTTTCGTAGATGTCGCCGAACATGTGGCGATCGTCGGAAGCGTTGAAATCGATGCCGTTGACCTTGTTGATGACTTGGCGCATCAACGTGCCATTTTTCATGTAGTTGTTGGCGTCTTCGAAGGCGGTGCGAATGAGTCCGGCGATTTTGTCTGTGCCGCCGGTGAGGGCTTTGAGTTTGGGGAGGAGCGTGTTGTTGACGAAGTCGAGGAGTGCGTCGCCGGTGATGCCTTCGTCGTCGGTCGCCCAGTTGGACCAGCGGAGGTGTTTGGGGAGGGGCGATTTGTAGTTATCGCGGACGACCTCCATTTCCTTTTCGCGGTCGTCGAAGATTTTTAGAAAGAACATCCAGCCGAGTTGTTCGAGGCGCTGGGCGTCGCCGTAGGTTCCGGCGTCTTTACGCATGATGTCTTGGATGGCTTTGACTAGGCCGGAGACGTTTGGCATTTTTTAAATGGGTTTATGGTGGGGGCGGTGTTGATTGGATCCATGCGCCGTGTTTAAAAAACAAAAACTGAGTCGATTGGATGCAGAATGGAGCGTCTTGTTACCAGTTTTTGTTTTTGAAACACAGCCACACGTCAGAGGCATTGCGCATGATGTCTTGGATGGCTTTGACTAGGCCGGAGACGTTTGGCATTTTTTAAATGGGTTTTTGGTGGGGGCGGTGTTGATTGGATCCACGCGCCGTGTTTAAAAAACAAAAACTGGGTCGATTGGATGCAGGATGGAGAGTGTTGTTACCAGTTTTTTGTTTTTGAAACACAGCCACACGTCAGAGGCATTGCGGTGATTTCGGGCGATTGCTCCCGAGGTGAAATGAGGTCACCCCTTCAGGGTTCTGGTTATGATGAGCTCCACATCCCTGGGGTTGCGCGAGTACGCTTCACCCCAGGCTACTCTGAGGCCGCCCCGTTGGGGCTCAGGAGTGTCGGTGACGGTTGACTCCCTTCTTCGGGCACTCCCGTCGCTTACGCTCCGGGCTCAAGAAATGCGGGCTCAAGAAATGCGGGCTCCAGAAATGCGGGCTCCAGAAATCGTTAGGCGGCTTTGGTGTAGAGGGCTTGTTCGATTTCTCGGATGGCGGTGAGGTAGTTTTGTTTGCCGCCAAAGAGGTTAACGATTTCCACGGGGGTTCCAAAGGCCCGGAGGGGGTCGACTTTGAGAATATCGAGGGACTCAATGCTACTGACGCCGCTATCGGCATATTTTTCCAAGAGGGCCTTTAAGACCTCGCGGGCTTTGTCGCCGTATTTGGCGAAGACGTTGCGCTTTTTGACGTTTTCGGCTCGTTCGCGACGCGTTAGGGGTGGGGCGTCGAAGGCGATGTGACAGATTAGATCGAAGGCGTCGTAGTCGCGCCCGACCATTTCGGCGAGTTCATCAAAAAAGACGCCCTGTGCTTTCAACTCCTTCAAAATCGCCTCTTTCTTCTCGGCGGCATCCCAGGTGGTGAGGAATGTCTCCAGCGAGGTGTATTTCTTTTTGACGTTGGCGCGAGAGTAGTCTTTGAGCGACGCGGTAATGAGGTTGCCGTCGGCGTCGAGGTACTGGACCTGTTCGGTGGCGACGCGGACTTCGACGTTGTTGACGTAGTATTTGGGCCGAGGGCCTCCGCCGCCTCCCCCGGTATTCCCGCCACCCGCACCGCCGTTTCCATTGCCGTCTGGGCCCGTTGTATCACCAGCGTCGTCATTGCCGGCTTCGCCGTCAGGCTTGTCGTTCTCCTGGTCTTCTGGCGGAAGGGGCGGGTCGTCGGGGCCGGGGACGTAGATTTGAACGGGGGGGCCGTTGAAGTCGGGGTCGGCAAAAAGTTGGGTCGCGCCGCGGAAGTCCATGATCG
>JBKJSI010000847.1:0-2563 GCA_046595915.1 Pirellulaceae bacterium | reverse complement strand
CGGTACTTATCAAAAAACGGCTTCCAAGCCGCACGCACCTCAGGATTATCCCGATCTTTCGCCGTCGAAAAAATCGGGATAATCCTGAGGTGCGTGCGGCTTGGAAGCCGTTTTTTGATAAGTACCGAGTCGATTTAGTGCTGACGGGGCACGACCACACTTATGGTCGCTCGGGGCTGGAGATTCCGCAAAATGTCGCCACTGGACTCAATATGCAATCGAAGGAATCGGGAACAGTGTATGTCGTTTCGGTGAGTGGGCCGAAGATGTATAAGCTCAATGAAAAGAACCGCGAGGCCTTCAAACGGGCGGCGGAGGATACGCAGCTTTACCAGCTCATCACGGTGGAGGAAAACGAGCTGCGATTCGAGGCGAAGACTGCCAAGGGTGAGCTCTATGACGCTTTTACCTTGAAAAAGCAGCCGGGGCAGGTGAATCAGTTGATTGAGCAGAGGCCGGAATCGCCGGAGCGATTGCGGGCAGAGCAGAAAGTAGAAGCGACGGCCGCTGGAAAATAGCAAAATTGTTTGCACGCCGACGCGGCAAGGCGCATATTCAGTGCGATTGCCGCGTTTTTTTGCGCGCGGCGGACCTTTTTCGTAGGACTGCTTCGTATGCGAAACTTTATCTATCTCATTATCGCAGTAGGATTTGTGATTGGGATTGCGGCTTCCTCGCTGGCTGATATACCGCCGAGTCCTGAGCAAAAGAAGAAAATCGAGGAAACACCCAGAATAATGCCGAAGGGGACTGTTACTCCGATGATGGATCGTCCTTTTTTGCGGGCGGTGGGTGCGGGCAAGGCGAAGGTAGTGATTCCTAAGGCTGTGTTTGATGACCTTGTGGCCGCGGTTAACGCCAAGGCGGGGGGAGAGATCGCTCCGGAGTCCAAAAAGGGAGGCTCTATTCCGCCGATTGCCCTCGTTTTCGCTG
Source organism: Pirellulaceae bacterium (assembly GCA_046595915.1). Lineage (GTDB taxonomy): Bacteria > Planctomycetota > Planctomycetia > Pirellulales > Pirellulaceae > JBKJSI01. The sequence goes on along the minus strand of JBKJSI010000847.1, from coordinate 1,630 downwards.
GGCTTGCGCTTTCAGGGGCTTGTCTTTATGTGATTGCGAAAGCGCCGCGATTTCGGACGGTTGCGGCGGCGACGGGGATCGTTGTCGTCGCGGGGGGGATTTTGCTTTGGTCACAGCATGTTGAGGCGAATGCCGGGCCTCCTCGGAATCCCCACTTGGCTCGGGAAGGCCAAATCATTTTGGAAGTGCCAAGCGAGGGGACTGAAGTTGTGATTTATCTACCTGGCGGCGAACTGAAGCCGGGTGCGGCGGTCAAGCCTTAGCGATTGATCAACATTTGTTTCTAAATGGAGCCAGGGTAATGGTCGCTTCGTTTGAACATGCGTTGGTGGGGGATTTGCCACCGCCTCCGCCGTTCAGTTTGTTTTCGGGTGATGTGCCTTCGATGGCCTTGAGTATCGCCGTGATTTTCATCGGCGCGGCGATGGCTGGTGCGGCGATTTGGTTCGTAGTGCGGCGACAACGTAGTGGTCGTTGAGGGAACACAACTTTTCAAGCAGACATTGGCACCATCCGGAAATATGGCAACCGCGCCGCTATCCGCTGATGATCGTTTGACAACACACTTCGATGCGCGGCGGTGGTTCGCGCTGGCGATTGGTTGTGTGGTGTTGCTGTCGTTTGTACTGGCGAGCTTCGCGCCTGTTGGGTTTTCGATTGTGACGGTGTTTCTGTTTGCGGGGCCGCACAATTGGTTTGAAGGGCGGTATATGATTTCGCGGATGCCTGCGAAATGGGGGCCTTTGGCGGGATATTTTTTGTTTGGCATTGGCGGCGTGATTTTGCTGACAGGCGCGTTCGCGGCGCTGCCGCTGGTGATGGGTGAGTCGATCGCTGATGCGCATCTTGCTCTTGCGACATGGAATACGGGGTTGGTGGCGTGGATTTGCTCACTGGCGATTTGGCGAAGTCGCCAGAATCCGCGACGCGATTGGAGTTGGATCGTGCCTTTGGGGCTGGCACTGGTTGCGGTCAACTGGATTTGGCCTTGGGCTTGGAGTTTGTGCCTTGTTTATGCGCATCCACTCGTGGCGATGACGTTTTTTGATAGAGAGATTGCGAGGCGAAAGCCGCAGTGGTTGAGTCTTTATCGCGTTGGGCTGGCGGCGGCTGCTTTGTGTCTTGTGATCATGTTCATGTTGCTGGGGAGTGCGGCGGATCTTCCGGGTGAGGACATTCTCTCGCTGCAAATTACGCAGCATGCAGGCGCGGGGATTTTGCAGGGCGTGTCGACTCATTTTCTAGTGGCGGCGCACACGTTTCTTGAAATGCTGCACTATGCCGTTTGGATCTTGGCGATGCCGCTGTTATGTGTGAAAGCGGCGCCTTGGAATTTGTCGCGATCGGCGCCGCTGGCGCGTCGGTCGATGTCGTGGCGAGTGGCGCTGCTTGCTGTTGTTGGAGTGGGGGCGGGTGTGGTGATCCTGCTTTGGGGCGGTTTTTTGGCAAATTATCCGGCAACGCGTGACATCTACTTTACGGTCGCGATGCTGCATGTGCTGGCGGAAGTCCCCTTTTTGCTGCGGCTCCTCTAATCGGCGCTCAATCAACTTACGATGCCTACTTCCTCAACGCTCATTGCGTTTCTGATTCCTGGCTTCTTGCTCACCATCGCGATGGAGACGCCGGT
>JBKJSI010000551.1:0-5244 GCA_046595915.1 Pirellulaceae bacterium | reverse complement strand
CCCTCGGCGGCGGCTACGGCTCCGGTCCTGGAAGTGGTGGTGGAGGCGGCGAAGGTGGCGGCGGTGGTGGTGAAGGCGGAGGAGGAGAGGGAGGCGGCGGTGAAGGAGGCGGCGGCGGAAGCGAAGGCGGCGGAACCAGCGGCGAAACGCACCTGACCGGAGCCTACACCCTCGACGTTACCAGCAGCGGAACCCTCGACTACGACGACGCCGGAACTTTCACCGAGTCAGGCGTCTTCCACCTCGAAGAGACCGAAGACAACACCTACACCAGCACCCGCGAAGGCGCCAGCACAACGCTCCTGAATGCCGAAAGCGCGACGGTCTACGAAGAAGTAGGCGCGTACTACATCGACGACCCCGACAACCAAATCGATGCGACCTACACGCTGGCGACCACGGCGACCTCCAACCTCGACCTCGACGACGCGACCGACTACGAAGAAACAGTCGGCCTCGAAGAGGGCGAAATCACGATCCACTCCATCGCCACGAGCGATTCCACGACCCTGCTCCTGGTCAGCTCCGGCTCGAATTACGGCGAACTGGGAACCCTCGCCGTCGAGAGCGAAGGCAAAGAGGGAACCTACACGCTCGATAGCGACAGCGACATGGACTTCTCACTCGATCAAGTGATGGTCGTCACCGTCACCATCGACGCCACGCTTCCGGCCGAGGGGGAAGGCGATTTCGATGTCGATGTCTTCGTCCACTCCGCCGACTCGACGCTCACCATCGAAGTCGACAGCGATAACGACTACGACGAAGAGGGAACCTACGACAAGGACGATGTCTCGGGCCTCTACACTCTCTCCGTCTCCGCCGACACGACGCTGACCCTGGTAGACCACGCGGTAACCATTGACGACGAAACGTCAGGCGCACTCTCGCTCGACCTGCTCTCCACGAGCGTCTTCGGCTACACCGACGATGGCGTCGACGCCTCGGACGAAAACTCGACCCTTAACTTTCTGATCACGGTCGACAGCTCTACGACGCTGACGGTCGCCGACGACACCACCTACGATCTCAATGATGAGGAATACGTCCCCAATACGAACTCCACACTCACGCTCGAAAGTGCCAGCACCACGGTCTTCACGGGCCAAGGAACTTTTGAATTTGATGACACCACGGGTACGTTCGAAATCGAAAGCACGACGACGAGCCAACTGACATTGACCGATCATGCGTCGGTGAGCTCGAGCACCAGAACCGATGTGGAAGCAGGCGAAATTACAGAGACTGACATCAGCGGTGAAATGACGCTCGATGTCTACTTCCATACCCACAGCCTGCAAACCTCGGAATTCACCACCGAATCGGGCGAATCAGGCGGCGGTGGTCCTCCCGGCGGTGGGGGAGGCGGCGGCAGCGGCGAGAATAGCGCATCGGAGGGCACAACGAGCGCGATGTTCGACGCGCAATTCGATGTCGAAGGCGTTGAGACCTATAGCGGCACGATTACGAAGATCGAGAATCCCGGCAGCCTGCTTCCGCCGGATAATATCATCACCACGGAAGGCGAAATCCTCACCATCGGGACGATCTCTTCGACGTTCAATTACGACGAAGTAGGAGGCTCCAGCGACTTGGAAACCTCAGGCGGAGTGACGACGACGGAGAGCTCCGCATTCGATGCATCGTTGAGTAGCTCGACGAATATTGATTTGACGATTACGGAGACCCTCTACTCCGAATGGGAATATATCGACGATGGCGAAGACAAGATCGGTATTGAGCTCATAAGCACCGATAGCGAGACCATCCTGGCGTATGAATCGGAATTCGCCAGGGTCATCAATGCCAATGTCGACACCACCGGCCCCGGCAGCGCCGACACTTCGATAATGGATATTCAGATTTTCGTATCGAGCGAGTCGGAAGTCGCAGCCACCAACACCGCGCACGACACCAAGCTGACCGAGCGGGAACTCGTCGAAGACGACGTCGTCGAAACCATCACCGAAGGCCAAAACGGCAGCTTCTCCGTCGAGTCGGAAATCTCCCAATCGAACGATAAAACGATCTTTGCGTTGATCCATACGGCCGGCGGCGACAGCGGCGGACTTGGCGGCCCCTCGAGCGACTCGACCTTTGAAAACAACCTCACCTTCACCGACACCTCGGGCGCCTCGGAATACACCGTAACTGAGCAATCCGGTAGCTACAACGACGAAGGCGAATACAGCGGCTCGTCCACCCTGACTCGCGTTGCTGTCGACGAATATTTTTCCGAGTACGAAGGCGATTCCTACTTCGAATCGGATGACATCACCCAGGAAACCGACTTCGAGCGCGAAGCCCAAGGTGAAACGACCCGCACATTCTCATCCAGCGAAAGCTACTCCAACGAAGAGAACACCGCCACCTGGTCCAGCAGCTTCAACACCACTTGGTCCTGGAGCGTGCAGGGAGATATTTACGAGTTCGGCTATCACACCAACATCAACGACGCCGACAGCGGCTCCAGCGACAACGACGATGGGCCGAATTCCTATACGCCGAATAACAATCCCGTTCCGTTCTATCAAAACTCCCGCCCGAGAACGCTGATCATCATGGTGATCGGCGGCGGCCAACCTGGCGCCGGTGAGGCTGCAGGTACCGGCACGGAACAGGCCACCGGCCAAGGCCAAGTCCCCACCAACTCCATCGCCGGCGCTATCGGCCAAATTCTTATCGACGTCTGGAACTTCCTCAACAGCCGGTCGGGAAATAGCGCCGGTGAACATTCGCCAGGAAATATGACCAGCGATACGGCTACGTATGACGGGGATGGAAGCGAATTCTTAGCCAATGCCGAAAAGCCTCGCGGGTTCTGGGGAAATTATTTCCACTACCTCCGCAATCCAGGCGAAATGGACACGGATCTGAAGTACACGTTTTATGCAGCGGCAGGCACCGCAACCGCTGCCGCTGCCGTCGCGGGCACAATTGTCGCGGTGCCCTGTATCATCGGTGCAACAACCGTTTCCGCATTTGGCGTCACACTTACGGGTACTGCTGCGGGCAGCGCAGTGACAGGCGCTGGCTTGGCTGGTGTATTTTCCGTCGGCGGGAATCTGATGAATGGTCGCGATGCCTTTTCAAATGCACCGATGAATATCCTCTCCGGCGCTGCGGGTGGTTACCTTGGCGGCGGACTATTTGGGCAATCGACGAAAGGACTGATGGCGGGCGGTTTCGCATCGGGATTCTTGGAAGGCGGCGTCGATAAATTCCTGAATGGCGGAAGCTTTACTGAAGTCCTTCAGGCTGCAGGCGCCAGCGGCACGTTGGGCGCGCTCACGATGGGCGCGCTTTCTAAGCTCTTCAAATGCTTCGCCAAAGACACAATCGTTTGGACCTCCCAAGGTCCAAAACCGATCGGTGAAGTAAGCCCCGGCGAGCGAGTTCGCGCCTATCACTTCGAGTACGGAGAATGGGTCCACGCCACCGTCACCGACCGCAGCGACCACGACTACAAAGGTCCCGTCGTCACCGTCGAAGTCGGCGGCTCGAAGATCGAAACGACCATCTATCACCCGTTCTGGGTAGTCGAAGGCGAAAACCTCGACGACCGCGCCGTTCCCAAGGAACTCTTACCGGAAGAAGACGAAGGCAAGTCGTTAAAGGGCCGCTGGGTCAATTCCCACGACCTCCGCGCCGGCGACAAGATTTACTCGCTGAGCGGAAAACTCGAAACGCTCCAAGCCGTTTCGCAGCGATTCGAAGAGAGTTTCGCGGTTTGCAATTTGACAATTGATGAAATGCACAACTACGCCGTTGGATTATGCGGCGTGCTCGTGCATAATAATGCTGGGTGCGATTCCGCCATTCACCATATTTTGACTGATAAGGACGCAGAATATCGACCGCTTTTTGAAGCCCTTCTCAAACGTGCTGGACTAGGCCTGCAGCACTTTATGAATCGCACGCGTCTCATTGGCCCAAGCCATCAAGGGCCGCACGGAAAATGGGTTTGGAAGCATCTTCATGAGAGGATGCTTAAGGGCGTCGAAGGAAAGGACGGTAACGAGTTTATTCTGGCTGTGTGGGATGAACTTTGGAGTATCCGAAGGGAGCTTCAAGACGATCTTGGTGACCTATTTCGCGCTTCGGCGAGTATGTAAATGCAAGAATTCTATTCAATTGGCCTCACTGACGACGCCAGATGGCACATTGAGCCAGACGAATCCGACGCAAAGACGCGCGAGCTGGGCATCTGGCGTTTTTTCAAATTCAAGGAATGGTCTCCCACATTTCGTCCTGTGTATAAGAAGTTGGTCGACGGTAAACCCGTGGACTACACAGTCACACCGTTCGGAACTCCAATTGTTTCGGACAATTTTGCACGCTGTCTGATGTCAAAATGCGATTCAGATGTGCAAGTGATACCTTGTGATATCAGGGGCGAAGACGGGAGTTGGTACATCGCTAATGTGCTTTCGTCTGTAGACTGTCTGGACCGAGAAAAATCACAGGCGATATATTATCCTGCAAACCATCCTGAGAAGCCTAATCAACCTAGAATGATTAGCAGGCTCATTGTTCGAGCAGCTAGTGCAGAGGGGCATCACTTTTTTAGAGTAAAAGACTGGGTGTCGATTATTGTTTCTAAGTCAATGAGAGACGAGATAATTGCACGGAAATTCACAGGCATGAACTTCGAGCCCGCTGGCTAGGTGAAAACACCCTCGGCTCGTCGTTCACGCACTTCGGCCTTGAACCTGGCTTGCGACGACGCTGCGACTAGTCGATTTCGCTCGCGACGGGGTGGCCGGCGCCAACCAACGGCAGCGTGGCTGGGGTCGACCAACGAAAGCCTCCAGCGAATTGCTATAACGGTCACTACCAATAGAGTGGCACTTAGCCACCGCCGAAAAGATCCTCGGCTTCGCCTACATCAATTCCGACAGTGAAACGATCCTCGAATACGATTCCGAGTTCGATTTCGGAATGAACTCGGCCAACGACACCACGGGGCCCGGCAGCTCCGACACCTCGTCGATCGATACCGAGGTCACCGTCACCAGCACGTCCGAAGTCGATTCCACGCACACCACCGATGATTTTCACCGGATCGACAAGGAACTCGAAGCAGGCGAAGTCGTTGTCACCCGCCTCGACAACGTGACCGGCGACTTCGCGACCGACGCCCTCATGGAATCGGCGACGCGGACCATCACCGACGGCGTGATCCACACCGCATTCGGCGGCGGCAACTCAGGCGGCATGACCACCAGTAGCGAAGGCGCCAAC
>JBKJSI010000509.1:0-2544 GCA_046595915.1 Pirellulaceae bacterium | reverse complement strand
GTTCGATAAAGATGACGAGTTTCTCAATAACCTGAACATGTCGGCTTCGATTGTTGATCCAAAGCTCAAGGCTCATGAATTGCCCGTGCGACAAGTTGCTCCTGGCCGCTATGTCGGTGAGTTTCCCGCGGATGCCTCGGGAAGTTACCTGGCGACGATTAGCCCCAAGATTGGAACGGCGCCCATTTTGGCGGGTGTGACGGTGCCTTATTCGCCGGAATTCCGCGAACACAAAACCAACATTGCCCTGCTCGAAAGCTTGGCCTCACTCAAGCCAAAAGGCGGAACGAGTGCAGGCGCCTATCGAACCGATGGCTTCTCCAATGTCGATTTCCAGAAATCGATGAAGGAGAATCCCTTCCGCCGTGACTTGGCTTGGGCGCGAAGTAGCCAAGATATTTGGCCGCTGGTGGCGCTGCTCTGTGCGGTGATTTTCTTTGCGGATGTTTTCATTCGTCGCGTTGCGGTCGGCTACGACTGGGTTGAGCCGGGCGTTCGCTGGGTGAAGGAAAATGTGTTTCGAAGACGAGTCGAAGCCGTCGCGGATGACCGGATGGCCCGGCTAAGAAGCAAGAAAAAGCAGGTCGCAGGCCAGATTAGCGAGAAAAACGCTGCCTCGCGGTTTGATATGGCGCCAGATGCCCCTCCTGCCGATGCGGCGGCGATCGAAGCCGCGTTGCGTGGCGCCGGAGGCGATGGACCGGCGGAGTCCGCGCGACCCGTGAACACACCCAGCCTGGGGGCGACTGCGCCGCAGGAAGACGATTACACCGCGCGACTTCTCAAAGCCAAACAAAAAGCCAAAAGAGATCGCGGAGAATAGTCAGTGCTGAGCGAATGACAGATCGAACGTGACAGAATAGGGAGTTGGACTCGATTTCGGCATGTCGCCGAAGCGTGAAATTCCCTTGGAACGAGACCACTACAGGATTTTCAACATGAGTAATGGGGATTCCCTCCCGGCGCAGGCCGAGGAGTTTCGCAAGCGATATACGGCGGTGAAGGAAGAGATTGGCAAGGTGATCGTGGGGCATGATGACATTGTGCATGGCGTGCTCACGAGCATGTTCATCGGCGGCCATTGCCTTTTGGAAGGCGTGCCGGGATTAGGAAAAACGCTGCTAGTGCGAACGCTCGCCGAAGCGCTCAATCTCAATTTTAATCGCGTTCAATTCACGCCCGACTTGATGCCTTCGGACATCTTAGGCACGAACATGATTGTCGAGACGCCGGAAGGACGGAAACAATTTGAGTTTCAGCGCGGCCCGATCTTCACGCAGATTTGTCTCGCGGACGAGATCAACCGCGCGACTCCCAAAACGCAGTCAGCGCTGCTGGAAACGATGCAGGAAGGCACGGTCACCGTCTCGGGGCATCGATATGTTCTCGACAAGCCCTTCTTCGTCATGGCGACGCAAAACCCCATCGAGCAAGAAGGAACCTATCCGCTACCGGAAGCGCAGCTCGATCGTTTTCTGTTTAAGCTTGTTGTCGGCTACTCAACTCGCGATGAATTAGCGTCGATCGTCGACCGCACGACACGAGGCATCACGATCAAGCCGGATCGCGTGATGGATGGCGCCGAAATCATCAAATGGCAAAAACTGATTCGCGATGTCATTCTCGCACAGCATGTGCAGGACTACATCGTTCGGCTCACGTTGGCGACGCATCCGGAAGGTCCACACGCCGTGAAGGCCACCAACCAGTATTTGCGCTGGGGCAGCAGTCCGCGCGGTGCGCAAACGATGGCGCTCGCTGCAAAGGTCAGGGCGCTTCTCGATGGGCGCTACAACGTCAGCTTCGAAGATGTCCGGCGAGTTTACTTGCCCGCGATGCGGCATCGTGTGATTTTGAACTTTGAAGCCCAGGCGGAAGGCATGACCACTGACCAGGTGTTGCTCGATATTCTCGAGACGCTCCCAGAAAAGGCGGATGATGCGGTGGTCGCGGCGGTTGTAGCGCGGCGTTGAGTTAGAGCCGTGCTATTGGATTGAGACCTTCACACGAACTGCTAGGTTTTCATGTCGACCGCCACTAACAGCCCATTGCTAAGCCCCCAACTGCTTGCACAACTCGAGCGCCTGGAACTCGTTTCGCGAAAAATCTTTCGCGGACGAATGAAAGGCGAGCGGCGCAGCAAGCGCAAAGGGCAAAGCGTCGAGTTTGCCGACTTTCGCAACTATACGCCCGGCGATGATTTGCGATTCATCGACTGGAATCTCTACGCGCGGCTCGATCGACTCTTCATCAAGCTCTTTTTGGAAGAGGAGGATCTGCACTTCTTCTGCTTGATCGATACGAGCACGTCGATGGAGTTTGGCGAGCCGACGAAATTGCTTTACGCAAAGCAACTCGCGGCAGCGCTAGGATTCATCGGCCTTTGCCGTGCGGATCGAGTGAAGATTGAAACTCTCGGATCGACTCGCAAGAGTCCTGGGCCGACCTTGCGGGGAAGATCCAGCCTCTGGCGAATGCTCGATTATTTGGAGCATGCCGAGCCCGGTGAAAATGTCACGCTGACACAAGGGATCAAAGAGTTTT
>JBKJSI010000451.1:0-13947 GCA_046595915.1 Pirellulaceae bacterium | reverse complement strand
GATGCGCGCCGACAGGCATTTTGGCCAATCGCAGTGGGCCGATCGCGACGCGTTTGAGCTTCATCACTTTGTGCCCGAGTCGGGCAAGGACGCGGCGGATCTCGCGGTTCTTCCCTTCGCGGAGCACCATGTCGAGCGTCATGCTGCCCTGACGACGAGTGCGAATGTAGAGCTTCTCGACTTTCGCGACGCCCTCGGCGAGGTGGATGCCTTTGAGCAATTTGCGAATATCCTCGGCGCTAAGATGGCCGGCGACTTCGACGATGTATTCTTTTGGAACCTCGTAGCGCGGGTGTGCCAACTTGTTGGCTAGCTCGCCATCGTTGGTGACGATGATGAGGCCTTCGCTGTATTGATCGAGCCTGCCGATCGTGAAGAGGCGATCCTTCGAAGGCACGAGATCGATCACGCGCTCGCGGCCATCGGGATCATCGTTCGTGCAGAGGACGCCTTCGGGTTTGTTGACGGCGTAGTAAACGAGCCTGGGCCGGGCGAGCGTGGTCCCGTCGACTTTGATGATGGATCGCGCGGGGTCGACGCGGATGCCGAGCTCGGTGACGACTTTGCCGTCGATCTCAACGCGACCTTCGGTGATCAGTTCTTCACAATCGCGGCGGCTGGCGATGCCAGCGGCGGCAAGGACTTTTTGGAGCCGTTCGCCGGGAAGGTGTTCCTGCTCTTGTTCTGGGCGCGGTTCACGAGAGGCTGGCGCCCTTGAATTAGGACCACGTGAGTAAGGGCCTCTCGAATCAGGTCCGCGAGTATTCGGTCCACGAGAGTAGGGCCCGCTGGGGCTTGGACGGCGATCGCCGTAAGGCCGCTCGGAGGGGCGCTCTGAGGGGCGACGGCGCGTCCCTGGCCGCCGATCTTCTGGGCCGCGTGATTCGGACCCGCCTGATTCGGGGCCACGAGATTCGCGATTTTCGGGACGACGTCCGGGCATGACAGGCTCAATCTGGGCAAAATGGAGGGCAAAGTGGTCCGTTCGATCATATCTGCGAGGGGCGGCTACGCACAGGACTGCGAGGCTCTAATCCAGCTCAATCTGGCCGTTACGACCACGTTTTTTCGCTCGGTACATGGCTTGGTCAGCGCGCTCTAGGATCGTTTCGGGAGTGTCGCTTGGGCGGGAAAAAGCTACTCCGACGCTTGCCGTTGCCTGGAGGGTCTCGCTTCGCCATGCCAAGGGGGTGCTTGCCGCTTTCGCGACGCGTCGGGCGACGCCGAGGGCTTCTTCGGGGGAATGTAAACCGTTGATCAACAGCACGAATTCATCGCCGCCAAAACGGACCGCAAAATCGCCTGGGCGAATGGCGTGCAAAATTCCCGCCGCCGCCCTTCGCAGCAGTTCATCGCCGGCCAGATGCCCTTGAGTGTCGTTGATATGCTTGAAGTGATCGAAATCGACGAATAAGACGGCAAGAGCGCTCTGTGAAGCCTGAAATCGGGTAAGCGATTTGAGTAATAGAGGGGCTAAGGCACCTCGTAATGCGAGTCCGGTCAATTCATCGGTGGCGATACCGGCTAACTCGCTGTTCTCGCGAACGTCGCCAGAGTCCTGAAAGAGGATGGCTAAATCACTGGGCGCGAGGCGGACAAAACGCCAATCGATCGATTCGGCGGCCTTGCTGGGAAGTGGGGCTAAAAGGGGCCAATTCAGGTCGCACTCGACGCCGTTTTTGATCGCGCTGATCGCACTGAGGCTGAGCAAATCTGCCAGGGGCAAAGGGAGTGGCCTTGCGGGGGTCGAACGAGGATCGGCGGCGATGACTTTCTCCGTCCGCAAATTGATGACTAGAACTCGGCCCAATGAACGGCGGCAGAACCAGCTCGCTAGCTGGACTGCGTTATCAGTAGTTTCATTGTGTAAGCCTGACGCTGCTGGCATAGAGAACAGCTTAGCTGCCGGGTGGCCGGTTTTGGCGGCAACTGCCTGCTCGCGGCGGCACTTTTTGTCCTTTGGGGGAAATTCTCCATATAAATTGACGCAAGTCGTTACTGTTAAAAATCTTACACAGCACGTGAACCAATCCGCCGCTACCGAGCCAGCAAGGGGGCAATGGGCCGCATAGGGGCAATACGGCAAATGTTATATGTGTAATGGTTGAGAAGATTGCGCGGAAAATAATGGAGGACGAAGATTAGTCGGGTAGGTAAACTAAATGACCTGTGCCGTTTCAGTCTCCCAAACGCTTTGGGGTGTTGTCCCTCGGCGCGTCTTTGAGGTGAGCACCATTGTCACTATCGCCAGACCATCCTGTATCGGTTTTGCTTCATCTTTTAGGCGCGTGTTGGCGTCAAAAATTCAAAGCAACGTTCGCCTTCATTGCGATCGGGGCAGGGGCTGCAGCGCTGTGGCCCTACATGCCGCGGGCCTATGAGTCTGAGGCGCGACTCTTTGTTCGCGTCGGCCGTGAAACGGTCGCTCTCGACCCCTCTGCCACAGTCGGTCAAACGATCGGCATGCAGGACTCTCGCGAGACGGAAATTAACTCGTTGATGGAGATTCTCAAGAGTCGCTCGCTTCATGAAGCAGTTGTCGATGAACTTGGCGTTGCACAAGTGTTAGGCGCAACCGCCAGCGATGAATCGATCGCAGCGGGCCAAAATGAGGCGTCTTTGCAGCTGGTATCGTTACCAACCGCAAAGACCAATGCCAAAGCGCCTCCGTCGTCCTCGTTGCGTGAGAAAGCGGTTCAGCAGCTTGGCAAATCGATTACGGTGACCTCGCCGCGAAAGTCAACGGTGATTTCGATCGAAGCGGAGTCGACTTCTCCGCAACTAGCCCAGGCGATCGTTCGTTCGCTGATGAACGCCTACAAGAAGGAACATATCCGGCTGCATCGCGTGCCTGGCTCATTTGACTTCTTCACCGAGCGCGCCGCGCGAACGGAGACAGAAGTCAAAGCGGCTTTGAAAGAGCTCAATGACGCGAAGTCGGAGCTTTCGATCGCCACGGTTCAGGGGCGTCGAGATAGTTTGGAGAAGCAGATTGCGAATCTTGAACAGCAGGCGCAAGCGATCGCCGCTGATCTCGATAGCGCTACCGCGCGAGTTGCTTCGCTGGAGAAGTTGATTAAGGACTTGCCGCCGGAAATCGAGGGCATTTCCACCACGGGTTACACGAACGACGCGCATACGAAGATGCGTGAGTTGCTTTACGCGCTGGAAATCAAGGAACGCGAACTTTTATCGAAATATCGCGATGGTCATCCGGCGGTGGTCGCGCATCGCAAGCAAGTCGATGACGCGAGGAAGATTCTTACCGATCAGCCGATGGAGCGCACGCAGAAAGAGATGATCCCTAATCCGGCGATTCGCTCCGTGGATATCGATTTGGTGAAAGGTCGCTCGGAAGCCGCAGCGTTAACGGCGAAAGCAAAGACGCTCGCCGAGCAGAAGCTGACTGTCGCCGAGGAGCTTCGCGACTTGCACCATGAAGAACTTCATCTGGCGGATTTGGAGCGCGAACTTGATTCGCGAAAGACCGCCCACGCGGAAGCGATCTCGCGACTCGAACAGGCTCGCATCAATCATGAAATGGAAGACAACAGCCTTTCGAATGTCAGCGTGATTCAAGAAGCAACGTTGGTTGAGAAGCCGACTTCACCGCGACTCTCGATCTTTGGGGCAGCGGCTTTGCTCGCCGCCAGCTTTGGAGCTATTGGTCTGGCGCTCGCTTGGGATTTTGCATTTCCGCCGCGGGCACGAGCCTCGATGGCTGTCGTTACTCGTGAATCGCCCGCAAATCGTATCGCCGTTCATCCGCAACCCTCCATGGCCGCCAGCGTCCAGGGAAGCGATTGAAATCGACCCGATCGCGTCGCGGGTTGCCCCACCCACTTACGCCAGCAATTATTCGCCACATCAAATCCCGCATTCATTCCTTTTTTACTAAGCATTCATTGCGGCGCCTCAAGGACTGAGTCGTTGAATTACTCCCCCTGAGTCAACCATCCGTGTTAAAAAAACTTTGGCGCCGGCGGAAGGATCTTCTTCCGCGACAAGGCGAAAGTCCCGCCCGAAAAATCCAGCCGACCGAACAACTTGCGTTTGCTCTTTACCGAGAACGAGCGCGAAGCGATCGCAATCGGACCGCGTTTTCGATGATCGCCATTTCGCTTCCCAAGCGGAAAACGGCTCGTCTCGAATCGGCGACGGTCGACATTCTCACGAGTCGTTTGCGGATCACCGACGAATTCGGCTGGTTGCCCGATGGGCGAATCGGCGTGGTGCTTTCGGAAACGCCTTATGCGGGCGCGGTGAAAGTGCTTCGCGATCTCGAAGAACGCCTTTATCTTGAGGCGGCGGGTTGGGGGTTTTCGATCTTCGTCTATCCGAGTCTGCGCGAAGACGATAACGAGACGGATGGCGACGATTCCGATGGCGGCGGCGATAAACGGCCCGATGGGCCAGAGCCTGAAAGTCTCGATGGACTCTTTGCGAAACATTTGCCTGCCTGGAAGCGGGTTGCGGATCTTGTTGGCGCAGTCGCGGGAGTGATTATCCTCTCGCCGGTTTTGCTTGCGACGGCTGGGCTTGTTCGGCTTAGTTCGCCTGGGCCGATCCTGTTTACACAGCTGCGACATACTCTCGGCGGTCGGCCCTTTCGGATCTACAAGTTTCGGACGATGCGCGTTGGCGCGGATGCCGAGAAAGCGAAGCTTCGGGCGAGGAGCGAGCAGGATGGGCCGGCTTTTAAGCTTCGGGAGGATCCTCGCATCACTCGAATCGGGAAACTGCTGCGAGTCACAAGCCTCGATGAGTTACCGCAGCTGATCAATGTGATCCGCGGAGAGATGTCCTTGGTGGGGCCCCGTCCCTTGCCATGTGACGAAAGCTCGGCATGCGAGCGCTGGCAGCTACGACGACTGGATGTCACTCCGGGACTGACCTGTATTTGGCAAGTATCGGGGCGATCTACGGTGACGTTTGATGATTGGATGCGGATGGACCGCTATTACATTCGCAACCGCTCGCCTTGGCTCGATATCAAACTCGTGGTGCGAACGTTTGGCGCCGTCTTTCGTCTCACTGGTCGATAGGATTGATTCGTGCCTAACTCCACGCCAACCCGACGAGCACCGCGGATGCTATTATCCGCCTATGCGGCGAGCCCTGTTCGCGGCTCGGAAGCGGCGGTGGGTTGGAATCGGGCGCTGCAAGCGACACGCTTCTGCGATGTGTGGCTGATTTGCGAGGAGACGGAGTTTGGGCCCGAGATTCGTGAGTATCTCGATCAGCATGGTCCGATTCCGGGCTTGGAATTCGTGTTCGTGCCGATGAGCCGCACTTGGCGGAGGCTCGGAAATTACTCCGCTCTGTGGTATCTCGCGCTGCAGCAATGGCAAAAGAAAATCTTAGGTGTCGCAAAACGATTGCATTCAAAGGTCGGCTTCGATCTGACGCATCACCTCACTTTTTGTGGTTACCGCGAACCTGGATACCTTTGGCAACTTGAGCTGCCACATGTGTGGGGACCGATCGGAGGTGTGCAAAATCATCCTTATCGATTTCTGGCGGCGAGTGGATTTAGTGGGGCAATGCGCGAAGGCGGGCGCAACGTGCTCAACCAACTGCAACTGGCGACCAGTCGCCGGGTGCGCGAAGCGGGGCGTCGCAGTGCCGCCGTGATTGCGGCGAATGGCGAGAATCAGCGCGGGCTAGAGCAAATCCTTGGACGCCAGGTCAGCCAAATGAGCGATGTGGGGATGTCGACTTCGCTCGACGCAGGGCTGAAGCATCTCGCGCCCAAAACGCGTGCGGACCATGAGCCGCTGCGAATTCTCTGGTCCGGCTGGATCACGCCGAACAAGGCCTTGCATCTATTGCTGCAAGCCGCAGCAATCGCAGCGAAACAGATCCCGGTTGAAATCACCATCCTGGGAAAAGGAAGTGAAGAAGCGTCGAATCAACGACTGGCGGCGCGGCTTGGCATTGATCACTTTTGCAAATTTCTTGGCTGGCGACCGCATGCCGAGGCACTGCGTTGCTTCGAACAATCGCATTGCTTTGCATTCACCAGCCTTCGCGACACCACGGGAACTGTACTGCTCGAGGCAATGTCGCGCGGCGCGCCGCCGATTTGCCTTAATCACCAAGGGGCCAGCGAATTGGTGACTCCGGAATGCGGCGTCAAAATCGACGTCACGAATCCGGGCCAGGTCGCAGGTGACTTCGCGGCCGCGTTGATCGATCTTTATCGCAATAATGACAAACTCAGTTCACTCAGTCAGGGCGCGATGAGACGCGCCCGTGAATTTACTTGGGACGCCCAAGGCGACCGAATGGCGGAAATCTATCGGCAATTGATTTCGCCGCGGCGCAACGAACTTGCCTTGCGTTCTGATCTGATGGAGGAAAGCTTACCCATTGCGCCACGGGAGGAGGCCGCGACTCGCGCGGAAATCCAGGAACCTGCGAAATGGTAGGCCTTCTCACACCGGAAGGACTCGGCCAAGATCGATATCACCTCGCCAATCGCAATCCGGTGCGCCGCGCGGCTAGCGAAACTGTGCGTTCAACACAAATTCTCGCAGCACGCTGTTTGCGCAATGGTGTTGGTTTTCGATGCTGGAATGCTTTTGGCATTCTCATGTATCACCGGGTCATGCCGACCCCAGCCATGGGAACGCCTCCCACTTGGAACGTGACGCCTCAGCGATTTCAGATGCAACTCGAGGGCTTGCTCGACCGCGGCTTCGAGCCTTGGCGACTTGCCGATATGGTCGATGCGTCGCGCCGTGGCCATCGCATACCGCGAAACGCCTTCGCTGTCACTTTTGATGATGGATATGCTTGTTTGCTCGAATCGGCGCTGCCGGTGCTCCAGCGTCTCGATGTCCCGGCGACGATCTTCCTGGTCACGGGCTATCTCGACGCGATGAGTCCGATGCCCTTTGACGACTGGCCCGGAAAGCATGGCGAATTGGAGTCGCGGCGAAGCCTAAGTCGCCACGAGTGCAAAATACTTCAAGGTTCCAAGCTCATTGACTTTGGCAGCCACACGCATCGCCATCTCGACTATCGCGGGCGCGTTGCAGATTTTCGGCGCGATCTATCTACATCGTTTGAGGTGCTGGAAAGTGAACTGGGAGTGAAGGAAAGGCTCTTTGCCTTTCCGTATGGAATTCCCAAAGCGGGCTTCTGTGCGCCGGAGTTCATTGGCATCGCTCGCAACGCTGGGGCGCACTGCGCCATCACGGCGGAGGAACGATTGGTTCGCAACGGCGCCGAGGCATTTGGCTGGGGACGCATGCTGGCGGCCGAACGAGATAACGGCGGCACTTTGGCGGCCAAACTGAGTGGGTGGTACCGCGCATGGTCGCAGTAACTCTTTCCACAAATGATCGCGAAACCGACGATCATGAAGTTGCGCCCAAGCGATTGTGGAGCTTTATTGCCGCGAGGCCGCTCGCGGCGCCGATCGCCGTGCTCGATCAGGCCCTGGTGAGCGGCGTCAATTTCTTGACGGCCCAGATGCTCTTTGCCTGGGGCTCGAAAGAGATCGGCGGCGCTTATGCTTTGGCGTGGGTCTTGGTTTTGTTTACTCGCTCAACGGTGATCAATCTCGTTGCTACGCCCTATACGGTGCGACATGGCCGCGGTGAAGGGAATTTTTCGATTTATGCGGCGAGCTCTTTTGTTCAGCAATTGACGATCTCCCTTATCGCCTCCTTCGTCATGGCTATTACAGGGATGAGCTTTTTTTGGGCTTCGCCAGATGCGCCTGCGGGGCAGTCGTTGGGATACACGTTCCTTGCGACTGCGCTTGTTGCGCCACTGCTCATGGCTCGTGAGTATGCTCGGCAGATTTCGTTTGCCCATTCCGCGCCATGGGCGGCGCTCGTCATGGACTTTGTTTCTGGCGCGGCGCAACTTACAATTCTCTACGCCTCGCTGAGCATGATGGTCGGCGCCCCGATTGCATTTCTCGCGTCGGGCGTTGCGTCGCTTTTGGGATTCGGAGTTTGGTGGGCGTTTGGTTTGCAGAAACTGAAGTTCACTTCACAGCGACTTCGCCAAGATTGGGGCGAGAACTGGCAATTTGGCCGCTGGGCGCTAGTGAGCCAAGTGACCGGCAACCTTGCTCCGCTGCCTTGGATCATCTTCGCGATTTGGGGCGCGGGAGAGACGGGCGCATTCGATGGCGCGAATCGTATCGTCGGCCTTTCGAACATTTTGGTGATGGGATACTGCAATTTCCTCGCCGCCGCCGCCGCGAGAGCTTATTCAACCGAAGGCGTCGGCGCTCTGCGCCGCGTTACGATTCGGGCGGTATTCATCTTCACTTCAGGGCTCGGCGTGCTGTGCCTCTTGGCTCTCGTTTGGGGCGGCGATCTGCTTTCGCTCGTGATGCGCGGCAAGATTGAAAATTCGGGCGGCATCGTGGCGGTTTTGGCGCTCGCGACGCTGTTAGATGGCCTTAGTCAGATTGCCTTGCATGGACTCCGAGCGATTCACCGGCCCGCCGATGCGATGATTGCCGACTTGTTCGAAGTGGCGGCCACTTTGGCCGTCGGCATTCCGCTGGTATGGTGCTTCTCGGCCCCCGGCGCAGCTTGGGCGATGGTTTTTGGCAGGTTCGTTGGCCTTGGATTACGCTGGAGAATCTATCTTTGGCGCATGCATCGTTTACCGATCACTCCTCCCACGAGCGCTGCCTCCACATGATTGCCTCGGCTGCCAAATCGGTGTTCTCTAGCGCGGCCGCTCCGCGATGGGGACTCATTGCGCTGGCGATCTTGTTTTTTGGCTCGCTGTTTTATGTGCGTTTACATAGCTTTCATAAGTCGATTGAAGTCTACGCAATGGATGACGTCGACGCGGGTGAAGAGCTTGAGGGGGGCACTCGCAATACCGAAAAGACGGCGGCGTTTTTGTTGATGGCGGTCGTTTCGCTCTGGTGCATCCTGACGCCTTCCGGCGCCAAATACGAAATTCGTTGGCTTCTGTTACTTCTACTCGCACTCCATTTGACGATTTGTGTCGCGAGCGTCGCGTGGTCTACGAATCCTCCCATGACGATGCGTCGCGTGGCGATGCTTCTTGTTTGCGCGCTCGCAGCGATGGGGCTGGGGCGTCAGCTGACTTTTCGTGAACTACTTATTTTTATGGTGGGTCTCGCCACTTGCTATTCGTTGCTCGGCATCGCGGCCGAAGTCGCGCTTGGTACTTTTCGGCCTTGGGCGAGCGATTATCGTTTTGCGGGCACGGTGCATCCTAATGAACAGGGAATGCTCTGCGGCGCGACGATGGTGGGTTCGATCATGCTGGCGATCGAATTGCCCCGCTTTCGTCTACTGCTTTGGGGGCTAGCCTGCGCGGCGGCAGTGGGACTGGTGCTATCTAAGTCTCGAACGGCGATGGCCTGCTCGGCGTGCTCACTTGGCTTGTCTTGTTTGCTGTTGTTGCCGGCTCGCTATTGGCCACACGTTTTCACTTTGGGCGGTTTTTCACTGGCGAGTCTGATCGCCGCCATCTCCGCCATACCGTCACAGTATTTGGGTGACTTTCGCGAGATTGCGCTGATGGGTCGATCAGAGGGCGCTTCCAACTTGACGGGTCGCTTGCCGGTTTGGGAAGGACTCTTGCCCTATCTGAAATCGAACTTTTGGCTGGGATTCGGTTATCGCGCGTTTTGGGATAAGGCGCGCGTTGAAGAATTTCGCGACTATACCGGCGGATGGCAGGTTCCTGATTCGCACAATTCTTATCTCGAGATGCTGCTCAACGTCGGAATCATCGGGGCGGCGCCATTCCTTTTGGCCATGCTCATTGCGTTTGTGATTCTTTGCGTTCGAGGTATACGCAATCACGATACGGCGGCGGCGTTCTTCGCGGGGATTACCGTTACGCTCTTTATCGCCGGATTTACCGAAGCCACGCTTTTTAATAACACGATGTTCAACTGTTTGATGGTGACTTGTGCGGTGTCCCGACTTTCGCTTCATCGACATGCAGATGAAGCGCCAGCGCCAAATGCACCAGAGTTGCGTTCCGCGCCCGTACTTGGCAGTTCCTCCCCTTTGGTGGGTGTTTAGGTAGATCATCGTGGCATTTGCATTCGATATCGCACTCAATTTGGTCGCGGCGGCAATTGCGCTGCCGCTGCTCGTGCTTGCGCTGGAGTGCTTTGCCTCGCTACTGCCGACAAGGGCGAAGAACTCATCGCCGAAGCCAGGTGGCCGCGCGGCGGTGCTGATTCCCGCTCACAATGAAGCAGCTGGCATTGCTCGCACCATCGTATCGCTTCGTGGCGAAGCTCGACCGGGTGATCGGATCATCGTGATCGCCGATAACTGCACCGATGAAACTGCGACGATCGCCTCCGCTGCCGGCGCGGAAGTGACGGTGCGCACCAACACAACACTTCGCGGCAAAGGCTATGCCCTCGACCATGGCGTGCGTTTCCTTGAGGCCGATCCGCCGGGGGTCGTCATTGTCGTCGATGCTGATTGTCGCGTTTCGCAGGGCTTTTTCGAAGTCATGGCGATGTCGGTGGCCGCCCATGCGTCTGCTGTTCAGTGCGTGAATCTTACTGTTGCCGAAAAAATCGGCGGCGCGAGTGCGGTCGCGGTGCTTGCCAATCGCATCATCAATCTCGTTCGTCCCACTGGCCTGTCGCGGCTTGGCGGGCCGTGCCGACTTCTTGGCACTGGAATGGCGTTTCCCTGGGAGCTGATCCACACCGCGAAATTGGCGACGGGCAGCCTCGTGGAAGACATGAAGCTCGGCATTGATCTGGCGATCGAGGGGCATGATTCGCGTTTCGAGCCGAATGCGATGGTGACGAGTGCGTTGCCGCCAGGGCATGCGGCTTTCGCAACGCAGCGAGCGCGCTGGGAGGCAGGGCATTTGCAGACGATCGTCCGTGAGGCGCCGCGATTGGCGGTGGCGTCGTTGAGAAGGCGCAGCGTGATGCCCGCTTGGCTTGCGCTGCATCTTTTCGTTCCCGCGCTGAGTCTTTTGTTTGGTGTTTGGGGCGTTGCGTTTGTGGGTGTTCTGGTTGCGCGATGGTTTGGCGCGTGTTATGTGCCTCCTTATACGCTTGGCATTTCCGGCGGACTGGCGCTATGCGGACTCTTCGCGGGGTGGGCTGCTTATTGCCGCGAGCAGGTTCCTTTCTTCGCGCTCGTGCGAACTCCGTTTTACTTGGCGTCGAAACTCGGGTTCTATCTGCACATGCTCCGAGGTCCACGAACCGAGTGGGTTCGCACTCGTCGTGAAGCGGAGACGCACACATGAGTACGACGTTGCCGAACGCTGCTTCGGTTCGCCGTTTCGATGCACCTACCGTTGGGCCGGCGCCGCATTTTGATCGCGTTGTCAAAATCCTCGGCGTGCCGATTCATGATGTGACTAAGGACCAGGCGCGCGACTGGGTGCTGCATCATCTTGCTAATCGCGCGTCGGCGGGATCCATCGCCGCCTACTTCGTCAACGCCCATACGCTCAACCTCGCCGCCGCAGATCATGAGTATCGTTCGCTGCTCTCGCGCGGTGACGCCATCTTTGGCGACGGCACCGGCGTTCGCTGGGCGGCGAAGCTGCAAGGCGTTCGTGTTCGCGATAATCTCGTCGGCACCGATTTCGTGCCGCATCTGTTCACGACTTCGCCGCCGGATCAATTCAGCTACTTCATGCTCGGCGCGACCCAGGAGACGGTCGACCGCGCGGCTGGTTACGCTCAAGGCGAGTTCCCAGCTTGGCGCCTCGCGGGCGCGCACCACGGCTACGTGAAAGAAGAAGCCGCGAGTCGGGCTGTGATCGAGCAGATCAACTCCTCCGGCGCGGACGTCTTGCTCGTCGGCATGGGCAACCCGATTCAGGAACGCTGGATCGAGCGGTGGAAGGCTGAGATTAAAGTGCCGGTGTGCCTTGGGATTGGCGGACTGTTTGATTACTGGGCAGGCAACGTCGAGCGGGCGCCGCAGTGGGTTCGCAAAATTGGCTACGAGTGGGCGTGGCGGCTGTATCAAGAGCCCGGCGCCAAGGCAAGGCGCTATTTGATTGGCAATCCGCTGTTTTTGTATCACATCACGCGCGAGCGGTTGCTGACCAAGCGGGCGTAATTGGCCAAATCGTTGGCCCAATTGGGCGTGCAAAAACACCTTGTTTTTCCAAATGGGGCCATTCGGGCCAATTGGGCCACGCACGGCGAAATCTGGCCTGATTGGTGGCCCGATTGGGCTGCCACGGTGAAAAACATTTTCTCCTATTTCGTTAGGCAGAGCCTGACCTACAGTCGCCGTTCATTTCCATCTACGATGAAGGCATGACGAACACGCCTTCCAAACCACTTCCGGTATCAGCTCACTCGCCGCAACCCTATTCGGGGCCGCCGCGCGAGGAAGTTCTTGCGCTCCGGGCGCAGTATTTGACGCCTGGGCTGGTGACTTATTACCGCGAGCCTTTGCTGATTGCCGAGGGCAAAGGGCAATACGTTTGGGATGAAACCGGAAAGCAATATCTCGATGGGTTTGCGGGCGTTTGCACGGTGATCGCGGGACATTGTCACCCGACAATCGTCGACGCGGTGATCAAGCAACTTGGTACGCTCCAACACACGACGACGCTTTACGTTCATCCCGCGGTGGGGCAACTTGGCGAGGCGCTCGCGCAGAAAATGCCCGAGGGTTCGGGGCTCAGTTCGACGTACTTCACGAACTGTGGCAGTGAAGCGAATGAGCTGGCGGTGCTGATGGCTCGCGAGCATACCGGTGCGTCGGAAGTTATCAGCGTTCGCGGCGGCTATCACGGCGGTACGCAGGGGGCGATGTCGCTCGTGGCTGTCGGCACGTGGAAGTTTCCGAGCATGCCGGTTTACAACGTTCGTCATGCGATGCCGGGATATTGCTATCGCTGTCCGCTGGGATTGAGCTATCCGAGTTGCAATATCAAGTGCGCTACGGATCTTGAAAACCTGATTCAAAGCGAAACGAGCGGCAAGGTCGCGGCTTATATCGCCGAGCCGATCCAGGGTGTCGGCGGAGTTGTCCAGCCGCCGAAGGAATACTTTCAGATTACGTATGATATCGTTCGCAAATATGGGGGGCTGTGCATTTCGGACGAGGTGCAAACCGGCCTGGGGCGCACGGGCGAGCACTTTTGGGGCTTTGAGAATTATGGCGTGACGCCGGACATGGTGACGATGGCGAAGGGATTGGCGAATGGTTCGCCGATTGGCGCCGCTGTGACGCGAACTGAGATTTCGGAGGTGATGAAGCGGCGGGTGCATTTCAATACCTTTGGCGGCAACCCCGTGACGATGACGCAGGGGCTGGCGACGCTGGAAGTGATTGAAGCGGAGGGACTGCAAGACAATGCACGCGTCGTGGGCGGCTATTTGAAGGAAGGTTTGCAAGCGCTGGCGGCGAAACATGCCGTAATCGGCGACGTGCGCGGCTTGGGGCTGATGCTGGGCGTGGAACTCGTGAAGGATCGCAAGTCAAAGGAACCGGCGACGGAGTTCGCGAAGGAAGTGATGGAGCGGGCGAGGGAACGCGGACTCTTGGTTGGTCGCGGGGGGCTTTTTGGGAATGTGCTGCGGATCAAGCCGCCGATGTGTGTTACGAAGGGGGATGCGGAGTTTTTGCTCGCGTGTCTCAATGAGGTGCTCGCCTTTGCCTAGCAGTCCTCTATTCTTCACAATAAACCTCGGCCCAAGGTATTGACTCCGCAATCTTTCGGCCGCCATCAGGAGTAACTCCGGTTTGAAAAAGGGAAAGCAACTTTAGGCTAGTAAGTTTTCTGAGGTGGCGTTCTGCAGAGTCAGATATTTCCGTCCGATCTAAGGTCAGGTATTCAAGATTGGAAAGACCTTCCAAACGTAACCGTTCACACCCCGGTCATCAGTGAGGGCGTGGGTTGACCGGCGAAGTGAGCTTCGACGGCTTGAGTGAGGTACTCGAAGCTGTTGCGAGATTGCTTGTGGCAGGTTTCGAT
>JBKJSI010000406.1:0-4762 GCA_046595915.1 Pirellulaceae bacterium | reverse complement strand
ATCCAGACAACAGGATGTGAGCCGCCGTGAGGATTTGAATTACCTCGCTTCATTGCTGCAATTGTGGGCTTTTCATAGCTTTCAGACTGCATAAGAAACGAGCCAAGAAGTTCACTTGTTTTAACACGGCTTCGCAGAGAGAAAGTAAACTAATTTCCCTAAGATTGCAGTACTAAGAAATGCATCTATGTAACTCAAAGTGCATGTCTCCCGCTATTTAGTCCCCATCACTGGCGCAAGCCCAAGCACTTTTCGAAGCACGGTCAGCTGCCCCGAGTGCAAACCCTCATGCCAAACGACCGTCCCAAAAATTGCCGCGTAGTCTGGAATAAACTCCGGCGTCCCCTGCGGAGTCGGCTTCGCGAGAGCATCGTCCGTCATCTTGTCGAGCAGTGAGAGCAATTTCTCTCGCCGTTCCCGCATGACCGCAACGACATCCTCCGGCGGCGGGTAGTCGGCGGCATTGGGCGATGGAATCGAACCGGTGCCAAATCTTTCCCCGAAACCTTCCACTTTTCGCGACTGCGTCGGGTCTAGGATCGAGATCATAAAATTATCCGTATGACCCATATGCCCCGCGAACCAGAGAGCGTGGTTGCACTGGCTCTGCACCTGTTTCGTCCATTGCTCAGGAGTATGAAAATCGGCCAGCAGCCGCTCGGTCATGCGACGGGCAGCGACGAGTTGATGATTCAAGCAGTCCTTGGTCGACATTCGGTGTGGTCTCGTGAGCAAAGGAGGGGCGGCTGGCCCCTTTGACGGGCGGGGGGATGCGGCGTAGAAATGGTACCGGAGCGGGCAAGTGCTATCGCTCTTAAAATCATGAAAATCGCGCTTTCGAGACGTGGTCCTTGCGAAGGGGATGCGTGAATCGGGTCAGGCCGTAACAGGAGCAGCCATAAGCGAGGTACTCTTGTGCGAGGGCCACGTCCCGCAAGCTGGTTTTCACGGTTTTGGGTGTCGACCATTTTAAGCGTGCTGTAAAGCAGGATTTCAGGCGGGCTCAGCCCAAAAGGCGTTCGGATGGACGAATCCTTTTTGCTGGGAATAACCGCCGCAGAGGCGAAACAGGCCTCGCCCGGGCATGATGGCCACGAATATGTAGTCGTTGCCCGCCGCTACCGCCCGCAGACATTTACTGAGCTCATCGGCCAACACTCCGCTGCCCAGGCCCTCTCCCGCGCGATCGAAACGAATCGCATCGGCCATGCCTACCTCTTCACCGGCGCCCGTGGAGTCGGCAAAACCTCGACTGCCCGCATCTTCGCAAAAGCCCTCAATTGCCTGCAAGGTTCCAGCGCCCAACCTTGCGGCGTCTGCGATAGCTGCCAGGGAATCACCGCCGGCGAAGATATGGACGTGCTGGAAATCGACGGCGCGAGCAACCGCGGCATCGAGGAAATCCGGCAGCTACGATCGAATGTCAACGTCCGACCGAGCCGCTCGCGGTTCAGAATTTACATCATCGACGAAGTCCATATGCTCACGACGCCGGCGTTTAATGCGCTGCTGAAAACGCTCGAAGAGCCGCCCGAACATGTGAAGTTCATCTTCTGCACGACCGACCCTGAAAAAATCCCGATCACGGTCCTCTCGCGCTGCTTGCGATTTGACTTTGTGCCGGTCGGCGTTGACGCGATCCTTTTGCGACTTCAGCAAATCGCCGAACAAGAAGGCGTCGAGGCCGATGAAGATGCGCTGCGAATCATCGCCCGCCGGGCCGCCGGTTCGATGCGCGACAGCCAATCGCTACTCGAACAACTCCTCGCGTTTTGCGGCAAGAGAATCACTAAAGGCGAAGTTTACTCACTCCTCGGCGCCGCGTCCGCCGCGCACTTGTCCGCGTTGGTCGACAAAATCATCGCCCGCGATATCCCCGGCACTCTGCAAGAAGTCGATAAGGCAATCGCGCAGGGAATCGACATCGGCCAGCTAGTCGAACAATTGCTTGGTTACCTCCGCGACCTCATGGCGGTCGGCGTCGGCGGCGGACCAGAGCTTTTGCTCCACGCCGCGCCAGACGATTTGCCGGTGCTCAAAACGCAGTCATCGCAGTGGGGTCTGGAAACGATCCTGGCCGCGGTCCAAATCGTCGATCAAGCACTGATTCGCATGCGGCAAAGCACCCAAGTGCGAATCCTGGCCGATGTAGCCATGGTCCGCCTTTGCAAACTCGAAGACTTGCAGCGTTTAGCCGATTCACTCGCCCAAATCCAAACCGGCGCCCCTGCAATCGTCCGTCCCCGAGCCTCAATCGCGGCGCCTTCCGCGTCACGGGTTGCTCCGGTATCGCCAGTAACCTCGCCAGCCCGCGAAGAAGCCGTTCGACCTGCGGCGGAAGCCCATCCCCCTGAACCCGCACTCGCCAATAGCCCACTGCCCAAGTTAACAAGCGACGATTTGACGCGACTATGGGGACAACTTGCCACCCAAATCGACAATCTGACCGCTCGATCCGCCCAAAAGGCAACCCGACTCGCTCCCGATGGAGATAACAAAGTTCAGGTTTTCTTCGCTGATACCTTTTCACTCGACTGGTGCTCAAAGCCCGCCAGCAAACAAAAGCTGGAAGCAGCCCTCACGGTCCTCGCTGGCCGACCGCTAAAAATCGAGGTAATGCGAGATACCAATGCACCGGTGGCGGAAAAGCCAGTGGAGGTTTCAGGCATGAAAACCGCGAGGCAGAAAACTCGCGAGGTAATGGAACACCCGGCGGTGAAAGAGGCGATGGCGATATTTGACGCCGAGATCATGGAAGTTCGCGAAGGTCGCAAGTAGTTACGCTTGAAGGGAATCGTAGGTATGGCTCAGCTCAGTGACTCGGTGATGAAGGTCATTTCCGAGTTCTCAAAACTGCCCGGAATAGGCCGAAAATCGGCAGAACGGCTCGCCTACCACATCTTGCGAGTCAGCAAATCAGACGCCCTCGCCCTGGCCGATGCGATTCGCGATGTCCGCGAAAATGTCCATTACTGCAAGGTTTGCTACAACCTCGCGGAGGAGGAGCTTTGCCCCGTTTGCAGCGATCCGAAGCGGGATCAGGGCCTACTTTGCCTCGTCGAGCAGCCGCGGGATTTGATTGCACTAGAGCAATCAGGCGCTTACGGCGGCCTGTACCATGTCCTTTTAGGCAGAATTGCACCGTTGGAGGGCATTACCGCCGATCAGCTGACAATGAATGCACTAGTCGATCGCGTTCGCGAGGGAAAATTCCGCGAGGTCATCATGGCGACCAACCCGACTGTCGAAGGGGACGGAACCGCGCTTTATATCACGAACTTATTGGCCGAATACCCGGTCGCGGTAACCCGGCTGGCTAGAGGCATTACCAGCGGCAGCGTGCTCGAATTCACCAACAAAGAAATCCTAGCCGACGCGATCACTGGTCGACAAAAACTCTAATTTCCTGACAATGCATGCAAATGTCACGCCATTTTCGGGGTAGAATGTTCTGAGGGGAAGCGTTATTCCTCTTTGCGGTCTCTTAATGGCCTTATCGCCAGCATCGAGCATGTTCAATGCGCCTTTCATTTGGCCTTGATCTACAGCAAAAGCAGATCCAAAAACTGGCTCCACGGATGATCCAGTCGATGGAGATTCTGCAGCTGCCGCTCATGGCGTTGCAGGAGAAAATCGACCAGGCGCTCTCCGAAAACCCCGTTCTTGAGATCACTGCGGATGTCGATGAGTCGACCGCGGAATCGGATGCCGAGATCCTCGAGGGCCGTGAAAAAGCAGATGGCGAAAAGGAACTCGTCGTCAAAGACGAGTCAAATAACGCGGACGACTTCGAACGTCTCTTGCAGATGGACCAGGATCTGCCGGATACCTATGAAGAATCCCATCGGAAGTCTACGGGCCAGCGCGAAGATGATGCCGATCGCCAACACGATGCGATCGCCAATTTGCAGCAGCGGCCCGAATCGCTGAATGATTTTCTAGTTGCCCAGCTCGACGAATGGGAGCTTGAGCCTGAGATGGAAGAGATGTGCAAACGCATCATCTCCACGCTCGATCCACGCGATGGCGGATATCTCAAAGTTCAACTTCGCGACTTACTTCCACCCGATGCGACTTCTGCGCAGCATGATCTTGCGCGACGCTCGCTTGAGGTGGTACATCAACTTGAGCCGCCCGGTATTGGCGCGCGAGACCTGAAAGAATGCTTATTGCTTCAAATTCACGCCGGCATGCCTTGCTACGAAGCGATGCGGCGGATCATCAGCCATCATCTGGAAGACCTACGCGAGAATCGATTGCCGCTGATTGTCAAAGCGACCGGCATGACGATCGACCAAGTCAAAACGACTTGGGAAGAAATCAAAAAGCTCAATCCCAAGCCAGCGGCGGCCTTTGCGGAAACGTTTGTTCCGATGGTAACGCCCGACGTTTCGGTCGAACGGGGCGAGGATGGCGAATACAAAGTGACGTTGCTGGATGATCGCACGCCGACGTTGCATATTAGTGATTACTATCGCCAACGCTTAATGAGCGAAACGGCTACGGCGGAAGAAAAGGAATTCATTCGTCGCAAAATCAACGCGGCGCAGTGGCTGATTGAATCCATTGAGCAAAGACGGTCCACGGTGACCAAAGTCGCACAGGAAATCGTCAATCACCAAAAGCGGTTTCTTGATGAGGGGCCGGAGTTCATCGAGCCGCTCAAGATGCAACAGATCGCCGAACGGGTCGGCGTGCATGTCACGACTGTGAGCCGAGCGGTCGACGAAAAGTACATTCAAACGCCCCGCGGGATTATGCC